>CAMVRX010000022.1 GCA_947170005.1 uncultured Elusimicrobium sp. | reverse complement strand
TGATTTCGTCGAGTTACCGCTTACAGGATGCCGACGTGTGGGAAGATGTAGACAGCGGTTTTGATTCGCGCAAAGAGCTGTGGATCCGCGGTTCCTTAAAAGACGTGGGGCGCTACGGGTACCGCCGCAGTATGACGCTGCGCGATACGTTTATGTCCACCCAGCGCTGGAACCCGTTTTCCAAGTATAATTTGACGGGAGCGTTGGCACCGTTGCAAACGGTTAGTATTATTAACAACTTTTCCAAAACGCTTCAAAATAACGAGCAAACCGGCACCCAGTATGACTCTACCAGTATGACGCTGCCTGATGTAACGGTGTCTATTTCGGACTTGGAAAAATTTGTGTATGCCGGGCGGTGGCTCAGTGCATCCAACTTAAAACTGCGCTATAGCTTAGTCAAACAAAAAAACTTGGGCACCAACGAGCAAACTAATAAACAATACGGCGGCGATTTGCGCTTTATGCTCTTCCGGTTTTTTGATACAGTGCTCAACTACACCCGCCACGAGACCGACACATGGGATATCCGCGGACATTATAGCTCGCAGCGCACGTTGGATGATGATGTTTCCGCGCAGACTTCTTTTTACGTGGGGGCTATGCGTATTACACCCAAAGTGCTCTACAACGCGCACGATAAGTGGCTGGTGCGCGGCCTGATTAGCGAGAGCTACACCCAGTGGGTTCCCAGCCTTAATTTGCGCTGGGACTTCAACCTGCCGCGCGGCTGGAAACTGCCGTGGGTCAACCGCGTGTATAACACCACCAACCGCGTGATTTGGAACACCACCTTTACCTACACCCACAAAAAATCCCAGGTGGAAGTAAAGGACAACTACCAGTTGTTTGATGCAACGTCATCTTTGGATTATGAAATGTCCCAAAATTTGCGTTTAACGCTTAGCGGCGGGCTGTCCGTGATGGACCACGCATATGTGCAGAGCGAAGATTATACCGCCTATCATGTGGCTGCCAATGTTACCGTCCAATTTTAAGTTGTTTTTAAGCCACGCCGGGAAATATGCACTGCATATTATTTTCCCGCGCGTATGCTTTGGGTGCGGACGTGATTTGAAATGGGATGCGGAGGTTCCCCTTTGCCCCATGTGTGAAAACGGGCTTACCTTGCCCGGGCCGCTCATCTGCCAGCGGTGCGGGGTGGTGCTTAAATCGGGCGGGGCGCATTGTTTCCATTGCCGCGGCAGCAAGGCGCGTGAGTACAAGTGCAAGCTCATCCGCTCGGCCTGTAGTTTTAACGAGTTTTCCCGCGGGCTGGTGCACGCACTGAAGTACCAAAGCGCCGGTTATGTGGCCCCGTATATGGGCAGCGTAATGGCGCAGCGGTTTGGGATGCTGCCGGAACTGGCGGGCGTGAATGTAGTCATCCCGGTGCCGCTGTTTGGGCGGCGCCAAAAGAAACGTGGCTATAACCAAAGCGAACTTTTAGCCCGTGCGTTTTGCCAAAAAACGGGGATTGCGTTAGATGTAAAGTCGCTCGTGCGTGTGCGCGATACGGGCTCGCAAACCAAGTTGGGCCGCACAGCGCGCGTAACCAATATGTCCGGCGCGTTTGAAGTAAAAAACCCGGCGGCCGTAACAGGCAAAACTATTTTGCTCATTGACGACGTAGCCACCACGGGTTCTACCTTGGAAGCGTGCGCGCAAGCCCTGCGCTTGGCGGGTGCCAAGCGCGTGGTGGCCTTTACGTTTGCAAGAGAGAATTAAAAATAACAATCCCCCAGCGGGGCCAGGGAATTGTTATGGCGGCCAATGGAAGATTATCGAAGAGAGAATCTGCCAGCTTTGTTGTAGTGGGGGCTAAATCTCTCTATTTTCTTCTGTTCGATATCCTAGCCCTTCGCAAAGGGATTTTTCTCGTTTACCTGAATATCCACACCAATGATCCCAACTGCCATCTGTTTGGCGCTGTGCTGCAATAAGTACGTAGTTGTAAATACCACTGTCTAAATATGAATAAACCGATGCATTGCCGGAAGAACCGATGTCCACATGAAAGTCGTTTTTATTTATATAACAGTAATCATCGGTTTCATCATCTTCACTATATTGGCAAGAAATGTCTACATCCAATTGATTAGGACTGTTTCTATCCAATATATTATTCCCCTGTTCTCCCGGGTGCTCTAAAATCCATATTTCGGTGCCTTTTTGTAACGTGTTAATGAGTTGTACGACTTCACTGGCACGTGCCTTATCAACGGCTTTTTGGTATTGCGGTACCGCTACCGCCGTCAAAATGCCGATAATGAGCACGACGACCAACAACTCAATGAGAGTGAAACCGTGGGGTGTTTTCCTCGCCCCCGGAGGGAGAGGGTGGCCGAAGGCCGGGAGAGGGGGTGTTAAAAAAGGTTTATTAAATACCCCCTCATCTGTCCTGCGGACATCTTCCCCCTCCAGGGGGGAAGTAAACAAGGTATTATCCCCTACAAGTAGTTGCGTAAAACCCCGCCGGGTGTTTTGGTTTATCATTTTATTTCTCCTTAATTATGTTTTTGCAAAGGTTGTATCTGTATTTGGAGCGTATAAAATGATACGGCCGCTACTGTTGTGCTTATCCTAGTGTCACAATAATAACAGCCGCGGTTCCCCGCCAAAAAGCGGGAAACACTCGGTACAACCAGGTGGCCGCCCAGTTGTACCTAATATCGGCTGTTTTTGGACTAGGATAAGATGTTTGTTATTCAAACATACGTCCGTATTCTGCATACGGTTCCAAAAACAGATTAAATTGTACCTACATTATAACATAAAAATTGTCATGCTGAACTTGTTTCAGCATCTGCATCATTTGTAATCATTCAAGATAAGGAGAATATCCTGAACCGAGTTTAAGATAACAAAATAAGTGCTTCTTTTACAAGGAACACCCGGGAGAATTGAAATAATTTTTAGATATTGTCGTTGGCGCGCAAGCTGTAATGGGTGCCGCCTTTGCCAATAATAATGTGGTCGTGCACGCGGATACTTAAGAGGGCTGCCGCGCGGATGACCGCTTGCGTAAGTTCAATATCTTCTTTGGAAGGGGACGCGTCCCCGGACGGATGATTATGCACCAGGATAATGGCTGCGGCCGAAGCATCCAGCGCACACTCAATAATTTTGCGCGGCGAAATAGCTACTTGGTCAATTAACCCCGTCGCTACAATTTGCGTACCGATTACCGTGTTTCGTACGGAAAGATAAATTAGCTCCAAACATTCTTCTTTTTTGTCCGCCAGCGAGGCTTTGCAATAGTCAATCACTTGCTGCGGGGAACGGATGGCAATTTGCTCTTTGGCTTGCTCCAGCGAGTACAGCCGGAAAACCGCCCGCACCAATTTAATAAATTGCGCGGCATGCAGCCCAATGCCCGGCACTTGGCGTAAGTGCTTTTCGTCCGCGTCCAGCACGCCGCCCAAAGAGCCGAACTTTTTGAGTAGCGCCCAGGCCAAGGGCTTGGTGTCTTTGCGCGGGATGACATACGTAAGCAGCAATTCTAACACCTCGTGCGGCAAAAAGGAGTCTAAGCCGCGTTCGGCCAGTTTTTGGCGCAGCCGTTCGCGGTGGCCGGTAAATGAGGGTTTGGAATTTTGCGGGCTCATGGTATCTATTATACTGTTTTTAATGGTACAATAGGTATAACCCATTTGGAGGATTTATGAGTAAAATAATTGTAATTGGCGGCGGGCCGGCAGGATATCCGGCGGCGCTTACAGCCGCGGCCCTAGGGGCACAAGTCACTTTGATTGAAAAAAATAAGTTAGGGGGAGTGTGCCTCAACTCTGGGTGTATCCCGTCTAAATCTTTATTGGATGCGGCCCACAAACTGGCCCTGTTGCCTACCCTGGGCATGTGGTGCGGGGACGAAGAAACCGCCCGGCAGCTGTTTGCCAAGCGCGACTGGGCCCAAATTCAAGCCCGGCAACAAAAAGCGACCGCCAAATTGGTGCAAGGGATTGCTTTCCTGCTCAAAAAAGCACAGGTAACGCTGGTAAACGGTGAAGCCAGCCTGGTGGATGAGCATACCGTGCGCGTGAAAACGGCGGCGGGGACGGAGTCCTTGCAAGCGGACGGGATTATTTTGGCTACCGGTTCACAAGCGTTTTTCCCCAAGCCGTTTGATGAGATAAAAGATAAAATTTACGATAATTCCACCGTGTTTGAGATGCCCGCCCTGCCTAAAAGTATGGCAATTGTGGGCGGGGGGGTCATCGGGTGTGAAATGGCCGACTTTTTAAGTGCCTTGGGGGTAGCCGTGCATGTGATTGAAATGCAGCCGCGTATTTTGCCCCAAGAGGACGAAACCGCCGCGCGCAGCGTTTTTCAAGCACTTACCAAACGCGGGGTGGTGTTCCATACCGGGGTTTTTGCCACCGCCGCCACCGAAGAAAATGGCGGGTGGGCGTTGACCCTTTCGGACGGATCTTCGCTGCAAGTTGAAAAAATTCTCGCCGCTATTGGCCGCAGCGTAGATTTGACGGCACTGCATTTGGAAAATATCGGCGTGGAAGGAACGCGCAAAGGCGTGCAAGTCAATCCGCAAACACTGCAACTTAAAAACAATATCTATGCGGTGGGTGATATGAACGGTTTGTGCCAACTGGCGCATGCTGCCACCCGCCAAGGCCAAGTGGCCGCGCGCAATCTGTGCGGCCGTCCGGCCGTCTATCATAATGAGGAAGTACCGCGGGCTATTTATACCTCGCCCGAAGTGGCAGCCGCGGGGCTCACCCGTGCCCAGGCCCTTGCCAAAGGGGTGGAAGTCAAAGCACATAAATCGTTTTTCTTAGCCAACGGCCGCGCGGTAGCGCAGGACCAAACAGAAGGGTATGTGGAACTTTTGGAAAACACCCAAACCGGGCAATTAGTGGGCGGGGTAATTGTAGGCGCGCACGCCAGCGAGCTGATCCATATTGTAAGTGTAGCGCTGCATGCCAACATGACGCTAGCTCAACTGAAAGAAGTGATTTTTGCCCACCCTACACTGGCCGAAAGTATCGGCGAGGCTGCCCACCTATGAAGTTTTGTGTCGTGCTCGTCCGCCCGCGCGACCCCAATAATATAGGGGCGTGCGCGCGTGCGATGGCGAACTTCGGCCTTAGCGATTTGCGGGTAGTTGAGCCGTATGCACCCGTGTGGCGCGAAGCTACCAGTGCCGTGGGCGCGGGCGATATTATGCAAAACGCCGCGCAACTGACCAGCTTGGATGAAGCCCTCCAAGATTGTACGTTTTCCCTAGCGGCCACGGCTTTGCGCAACCGCGGCGTGGTGCAGGAAGTCATTGTGCTGCCCCAATTAAACGAACGTTTGGAAACGTGCCCTTGTGAGAAAGTGGCCCTAGTGTTTGGTAACGAAAAAACCGGGCTTTGCCAAGAGGATATAGAGCGGTGCGACGCCATTTTGAATATTCCCACGGTTGCTAAACAGCCTTCTATCAATTTAGCTCAGGCGGTCATTTTAACGTGTTATGAGCTTTCCCGCCGGGTAGATTTTAAGCCTTTGCGCGCGGTAAAAGCCCCGCAAGATCAGCCGACCGACGCCCAACGTGAATTATTTTTGCGTGCCGTGGAAGAATTGTGCGAAAAAGTAGATTTGCGTAATGATTTGTCTTTGCGGCAACGGACCGATTTTTTGCGCCATGCGCTTTCGCGCCACCCGCTTTCTACAGTGCAGTTGTTTTTCTTAAAGACTTTGGTGGAGCGCCTCAATCAACGGTTGTAGAGCGGAGTTTGTGTAAAATTTGTAATATATAAAAGACTTGTTAATGAAATAAGCAAATTTTTAAGGGAGGACGTTATGTTCGCAAATTATCCGTTAGCAGTACAAATACTGGGGTGGGGCGTGTTTATGGGCTTAAATGGCTATATCGGGGCCACTTGCCCGGGGTTAAACTTGGCTGTGTTGGCTTTGATGGGGATGTTTGCCAGTCGCAAAGTGGGGATCGTTTTACTCATAGCGGCAATTATCATAACGTTGGTTGAAAGTGCTTGGTATGTTGTGAATATGTATGCTACGGGGATGAGTTCCTTGGGCAACGCCAAAACCACTTTTTTGCAGCAAGGATCAGGGATTATAAATTTGCTTATTACAGGAGTTGTATTTTTTATACTGCTGAGTAAGTTTAATAGTGCGCTTGCCTTACCTAAATGGCTTTCTATTTTAGTAATTGTCTTGTTTTATGTGGCCGGGGCTTGGGTCGGAGTTGCATATTGGGTTCCGGGTGCAAGTCACCTGGTATTATTAGTAGCTGTAGGACTACTGATGGGTCTGTGTTATGCTCCCACGGTTCCTTTTGCAATAGGAATTGGGATTTTGGCGTTTGTGACGTTATTTGTTGTATGGAGTACGGAGAGAATTTTATGGGTCCGAGGCCAAAACAAAAATAAACAAGAGGAACAGATAACGGCTGAATTTTTACAAGCTGCGGCGGATAATCAGCAAGAAAAAATGATGCAATTGTGGAACCAGGTTCACCCCCATGTCAAAACAATGGCCCTTGAAAATGCGCTAGAAACCACAAATAGCCCAGTTGTAGATTTTTTGGCTCCGAGAGAAGATGTAAGTAAAGATATCATAAGCGGTGCGCTTAGCCAAAAAGATTTAAAAACAATCGCCACTTTAGTTAAGGCAGGGGCTCCTATTTCTCCTGAACATGTAGAGCTTGCCATTGAATACGATTTTCTTCCGGCGATACAGCTTTTTGTGAAAAATGGGGTAGCTATTAATCAGAAAGATTACCGTTCATTAAGCGAAGGGGGTGAAGGTGCCCATAAAGAAATTGCCGACTTTTTAAAATCCGCCGGAGCGAAGGTGTGATTATGTTATTGGGTGCTACCTTATTTTTATTACTTTGTTGTGTGTATGGCTTTGGTTTATACAAAACCTTTCACGTTACTCGTTTGTCGTGGGGTATCCTTGCAAAAATTGTTGCAAATATTTTGTTGGGGTGCTTTAGTTTTGCTTTCGGAGTGGCCTGTGTGCTAAGGGTAACAGATCCGCAAACGATGGCAGGGCCTGTATTAAAATTGTTTGTGATAGGGCTATTCATGTGCTTGGCTGTTTCTTTGGGCGCCTTTTTGTGGCGTTTGTGGTGGCGTGGTCCAAATATAGGTGCTTTCTTGGCAGAGCAGTTTTTAAAGGCCCCTAAATGGTGCCGCGTGATTGTAGGAAGTATCGTGTTGGGTGGGTTAATTTTATTATTTGGGGAGGCATTTCATATCGCCTTCCAACAAAATCACTATAAACGTTTGCAGCAGGTTGCGCGCCATATCTTCCAAGCGGAGCAGGACTACTATGCCCAGCATGGCACATATACGGCTAACATGGAAAAACTAGGGGTAACCTTGCCCAATATCACACAAGAGGAATACCGCAAGGGTGGTTACGAGTATGAATACGGCCAAAAAGTAGAAACCCCGGAAATATACATGGCTCAAACCAAAAAAGGAGATAGCTTTTTAGTACAAGTAATGGGCGTAGAGGATGACCCGAATGCCCTTAATCTGCCTACCGTACTGGAAATTTTTGTATCCGGCAAGTTTCGCTCGTTACCTGTTTCTTATTCTATCCGGCATTTTTTTGGAGCCGACCGGCCCGAAGTGCCTACTTTATTTCAATGTGATGTACTTATTTTGCACGCTGATACGGAAGAACAGGCTCAAAGAGACATACGCAAAGGCGGGCGTTTTTGTAAACGTCTGGGGGCATCCCCTACACAACATGCCCTTATTTGGTTGTTTGAAGCAAAATAGTTATAGTAGGTTCAAAACATAGCTCATATTTTGCTAAAATAAACAAAGGAGGGCCTATGGCGCATAATATCTTGGTCATCAATCCGGGATCCACTTCGGACGATATCGGCTACTACCGCGGCAACAAGCCCGTGTTTGAAGTAACGGTGCGCTATTCCATAACAGATTTGGAACCTTACGAGGGCCAAAACGTCACTGCCCAGCTGCCCCTTCGCCGTAAACTGATTTTGGATTACCTGCTGGACCACCATATTGAACTCAAAGAGATTGACGCGGTTATTGGCCGCGGGGGGCTGTTGCATGCCTTGCCGGGCGGAGTGTACGCCGTCAATGAGCAAATGATTGCGGATTTGACCGCGGGTAAATACGGCAACCACGCCAGCAATTTGGGTGGTATTTTGGCCAAAGATATTGCTAAATATGCCGGGTGCCCCAGCTTTATTGCCAACCCGGTAATTGTAGACGAATTGGAACCCGTAGCCCGCCTTTCCGGCATGCCCGAAAACCCGCGCATTTCCATTTTCCATGCACTTAGCCAAAAGCGGGTCGCCCGTTTAATTGCCGGTAAACGCGGCAAAAATTACGAGGACATTAACTGCATTGTATGCCACGGCGGGGGCGGGGTGTCCGTCGGAGCGCATAAACTGGGCAAAGTAATTGATGTGACCAACGGCTTTGAGGGCGACGGCCCCATGACCCCGCAGCGCAGCGGTTCTACACCGGGCTCCAAACTGGTGCAGATGTGCTTTTCCGGTAAATATACCGAGCACGACATCCGCCTCAAAATGCGCGGCAAAGGCGGCCTGGTAGCTTATACGGGTACGTCGGACGTGAAAGAGTTGGAAGAATTTATTGCTACTGGCAAAAAACGCCCGGGCAGTTTAATTACTTGTACGCGTGCCGAAGCCAAACTGGCCCGCAACGCGCTGGTGTACCAAATGAGTAAAGCCATTGGCGAAATGGCCGTAGTGCTGGAAGGAAAAGTGGAATTTATTGCCCTTACCGGCGGACTGATGCACAGTGCGCACATTCCGCAGGATATCAGCCAATATGTGGGGTGGATTGCCCCGGTGTATGTGTTCCCCGGCAGCGAAGAAAAAGATGCTCTGCGCGACGCGGCTAAACGGGCGTTGGAAAACCCTAAGATTGTAAAGCAGTATAACTGATTTAGTTTATTATATAAGGAGAAAGTATTATGAAGTTTAGCAGTTTTGCAGATCTAATCAATCAAGTAAAAGGCAAATCCAACCGGGTGGTAGTGCCCGGGGCCAACAACAAAGAGGCTCTAAGCGCCATTAAAATGGCCGATGAAAACGGGCTCATCTCCCACGGGATTTTGATCGGTCCGCTGGCCGCCGTGAAAGAAATGGTTGCCCAAGTAGGGCTTAATGAAAGCAAGTTTGAGTTTATTGACTGTGAGGACGTGCCCACCATGTGTAAGTTGGCCGTAGACCAAATTTTGGCCGGCAAGGGCGACTTTTTGATTAAAGGCTTAGTGGATACCAAATACTACATGAAAGCTATCCTCAATAAAGAGGCCCACCTGGTGCCGGAAGGGGCACTGCTGTCGCACTTTGTACTTTTCAGCACGCCTAAATACAAAAAGCCGTTTGCGGTAACGGATTCGGCTGTAGTCATTGCGCCTACGCTGGAACAAAAAGTCAAAATTGTGCAAAATGCGGTGGATACCATGCACAAATTAGGGCTGGCTAACCCCAAAGTGGCTTGTGTGTGCCCGGTGGAAAAAGTAAATGAAAAAATCCCCAGCACGGTAGATGCCGCCGCCTTGGAGCAAATGAACAAAGACGGCAAAATTACGGGCTGTGTGGTGGAAGGGCCGTATGATTTTTACATTTCTATGTCGGCCGAGCGTGCCGCCGAAAAAGGGATCAAAGACAAAGTAGTAGCCGGGGATGCCGATATTTTGATGCTGCCGGATTTGGATGCGGCCAACCCGCTTTACAAAGCACTGGCGTTCTTTGGCGCGGATATGGAAGCGGCGGCCGTACTGGTGGGGCCGAAAATCCCGGTGATTTTGCCTTCGCGTGCCGATGACCCGAAAGTAAAACTCAACGCAATTGCGTTGTGTTCCTTCTTGAAAGAAGCAAAATAAACGTGTGGGGCGGGGGGGATCCCCGCCCCTCTAAATAAGTTATGAAAACAAAACTGCTGGCCTTTTTGCAACGTCATTATTTGCGCTATCACGATGTGGTGTTTTATTTGATGGTCCTAGCCGTGATAGGGGCCAGCACGTATGCTGCCTTGCACATTACCCAACAGCGGCAAGTGCGCGCGCAGGAAATTTTAGAGGCCCAGCGGGAAATCCCCGTGGTGGAGTACACGATTAAAGAAAAGCCCATTTACAACGCGCTGAGCGAGTCCGGCCTGTCGCGCCAAGAGGTGGTGCAAATTGTGGCCAAACTTTCCAGCGTGGTTAATACCCGCCGTTTGCAGCCGCAGGACCGCTACACCTTGTCAGTAGAGGACGGCCATTTTATCATGCTGCTTTTAAAGCAAGGCTTTACACGCTATTATGTGGCCAATGTGGACGAAACCCTGGTGGCCGGAGTGAGCGAAGTGGAACTGAGCACCCGCATTAAAACAGCCGCCGGGACCATTCACAGTTCACTGTTTCAAACCATGGTGGGCGACGGATTGCAAGTGCCGCTTATCTTAGATTTTACGGATGCGTTTTCGTGGACGGTGGACTTTAATACCGATACCCGCAACGGCGACGAATATACCGCGCTTTGGGAAGAAAATTTTGCCCCGTCGGGGGAAATTGTCAGCCAGGATTTACTGGCCGCCTCTTACAAAAATGTAAATGAAACAAAACCCACCTATGCCTTCTACTTTGAGGATGATTTTTACGATGAAAGCGGTAAAGTCAGCCGCAAAATGTTCTTGAAGTCTCCCATTAGCTTCCGCGGGTACCGCATTTCGTCGCACTTCAACCCGGCGCGCATGCACCCCATTTTAAAAATCCGCCGCCCGCACTTGGGCATTGATTACGCCGCCCCGGTGGGCACGCCCGTGCAAGCAGTAGCCGACGGAACCGTCAAATTTGTGGGCTGGAAAGGCGGATTTGGTAACTTTGTGGAAATCCGCCACGCCAACGATTATACCACCATGTACGGCCACCTAAAGAGCTTTGGAAAAGGCGTCAAAGAGGGGGCCCGCATTAAGCAAGGGGCCACGGTGGGGTACATTGGCAGTACGGGGCTTTCCACCGGGCCGCATTTGGATTTCCGCATCAAAGAGAAAAATAAATTTTTGGATTTTCTCAAAATGAAGAACCGCAACTCGGCCGTGCGGGATGTACCGCCCGAGAAACGCGCCGAATTTGACGAGCTGGTACAACTCTATTTGAAACAATTAAATGCAGCCAAACAGGCGGACGAGCAAACCCCCGCCGCGGAGGACAAGCATGAATAAACGCAAAAAAATCGCCTTAACGGGCGGCCCTAACAGCGGTAAAACCACCGCTTTAACGGTGTTAAAAGAGACGTTCGGCCCGCAAGTAGAACTGGTGCGCGAGGCCGCCACGCTGATTTTCAGCGGCGGTTTCCCGCGGCAAGATAACAGCCGCGCGCACATTGAGGCCGCGCAAAAAATTATTTTTGTAACCACGCGGGAAATGGAAGCGTTGGCCGAAGAGTCTTCTTCGGCGCAGCTGATTGTGTGTGACCGCGGCACCGTGGACGCAGCTGTGTATTGGCCCGGGGGGGTAGAGGATTTCTTTAAAACCATGAACACCACCCTGGAGCAAGAATTGGCCCGCTACGATGCGGTGCTGCACTTGTCCCCGCCCAAGAACCCGGCGTTTTACCAGTCCACCCACGTGCGCACGGAAAGCTTGGACCAGGCCTTTGAAATTGACCGGAAAATTTTGGACATTTGGCAAGGCCACCCCAACCGCCTGATTGTGGAAGGCAAAGAACATTTTTTTGAGAAGGCGGAAATTATTAAAAATTTTGTAGAAAAAATTATTCAAGGATAAACATATGAAAAAAATTGTACTCACAGGCGGACCCAGCGGCGGCAAAACGACGGCGCTGTCTATCTTAAAAGAAACATTTGGCAAAAAAATTGCCCTGGTGCAGGAAGCAGCCACGCTTATTTATAGCGGCGGTTTTCCGCGTACGGACAATTCCCCGGTGCATATTGAACATGCACAAAAAATTATTTACTACACGGTGACCCAGCTGGAAGAATTGGCAGCCAAAACTTCCGACGCCAGCGTGATGGTGTGCGACCGCGGCACCATTGACGGTGCGGTATATTGGCCGTACGGGCCGGAAGATTTTTTCAAGCGGATGCACTCATCCTTAGAGGCCGAGCTGGCGCGCTATGACGCGGTCATTCACCTCTCGCCGCCGCCGGAGAAAGACTATTACCAAGCCACCAACGTGCGCACGGAAAACTTGCAGCAAGCGTTTGAAATTGATGACAAAATTTTGAACATTTGGGCCAAACACCCCAACCGCTTGGTCGTTCCGCGCGAAAAACATTACTTTGAAAAAGCGGAAATTATCAAAAATTTTGTAGAAAATTTAATTAAATAGGAGTTTTATACTATGATTTGGAATCCCTTTAAGAAAAAGGAAGAAGTCCCCCCTACGCCCCCGCAGTCCATTGCGGACAAGCTGGAAAAAGAAATTGACGCCTTGCCGGATATGTTTAAAAGCCAATTAAAAGACCCGGCTATCAAAGAGAAATTTATGAGTATTGCCCGGCGTATGGAAGCCGACGGTGTGAACTTTAAAAGCATCCGCCAAATGAAGAAATGGATGAAAGACCACGAGGCCGAGCTGCGCAAAGAGGGCAACCCCGCGCAACCCCGCGTGGAAACCGTGGTGCACGAAGGGCCGAAAATTGGCCGTAACGACCCATGCCCCTGCGGCAGCGGCAAGAAGTACAAGAAATGTTGCGGTGCGGATAAATAACCCGCGCTTTGAAAACAGGAAATATCTTCCGTTTAGAAGATTAAAAATCCCCCGGGTGTTGTGCCCGGGGGATTTAGTATATGGGTTATTTATAAGTCGTCGTCTATGTAATTCCAGCCCTGGTTTTCAATGCTTTTACAAATATAGCGTCCTATATCGGTAGATTCTGTAAAGCAATTTTTATCAGTGTCCCCCATTGCTAAAGCATAAATGGCACTACTACCAACGAAACGATATATTTCTGCACTACATTGGGTGTTACCACATGAAATTGTATTATATTCAAAGTGGTCTGTCCAATATGTTCCGAAGCTATTTTCTGGCTCTCCTAGTGCCGCCTCTACCGGGCAGTTCATATCGGCCAAATAAACTCGGTCATTCCCGGCGGGTAATCCGTGTTCTAACTTATATAAATCAAAACACGTTTGAATAGCCTTTGCGTTCTGCAAGGCCTCCGTTAAACGACTTTTTTCCACTGCTTTTTGGTATTGCGGCACGGCCACCGCCGCCAAAATGCCGATAATCAGCACAACGACTAACAGCTCAATAAGCGTAAAACCCCGCCG
>CAMVRX010000021.1 GCA_947170005.1 uncultured Elusimicrobium sp. | reverse complement strand
GGATAAGATGATTTTTCAAAATCTAGCCTAGTTTGGTGGGTAAGTGCCCCGAAGCTGTACTGATAGGTACTGCGAGTGGGCAGGCACACCAAAATAGGCAGATTTTGGAAAATTGTATCGTTGGAAAGCACAAAACCTAAAACATTTCGTTTTAGGTTTTGTGCGGTAAAATGGACAATCGCGGGGCGTTGTTATATCTCTTTTTGATACACCCTATAGCGCTTGTAGGGATGACACCCACACTCTTCAATCCCGCGCAGCATCCCGGCATTATCTTCCAGCACCCAGGACAGTTCTGCCCAGTCCCACACCGCTACGCCGTGGGTAATAATGTGCTTGATTAAAATCAAATCAATGCCGCGCTGGCGAAACTGCGGCAGCACGCCTAACATTAAAAGCCGCGCGTCTTTAATTTTGCGCCACGCCCACAACGCGCGCACCAACCGCACCGGGTTAGCCAAACTGCCGCGCAAAATTTGGAGCACGTGGTTCATATTGGGGATACAAATATAAAACCCCGCCGGTACGCCGTTTTCTTCCAGCACGCAGGTGCCTTCCGGGCGGACTACGGGTTTGAGTTCGCGTACGATATCGCGCATTTCCTGTGCGTCCAGCGGCACAAAGCCCCAGTTTTCGGCCCAGGCTTGGTTGTAAATTTCCCTTATAATTTCGGCTTCTTTGTCAATGTGGGACAAATCCAGCCGCCTAAGCGTAATGCCGCCTCTTTTCTCGCACCGGGCGCATACTTTTAAGAACCGCTCGGAAAATTGGTCATCCTTGCTGCGTTTAAAAGCCAGTAAATCTTTGGCTTTTACAAACCCGGCTTTTTCAATTAAATCCGCGTAATAGGGGTAGTTGTAGGGCATCATAATAGCGGGGATAGAATCGAACCCCTCTACCAGCAGCCCGTAGATGTGGTTGCTGGACGGACTGGCCGGGCCGCGCACGGCCGCAACGCCTTGGGCGCGCAGGTAATCTTCGCCCGCTTTGAAAAGGGCGGAAGAAACTTTCTCGTCATTTACGCAATCAAAAAAGCCGAAGAAACCGATATTCTCATGTGTGTAGTCATTATGTTTGCGGTTGACCAGCGCGCACAGGCGGCCCACGGGTTTGCCATCCTCATAAGCCATAAACAGTTTACGTGTGGCGTGTTGCCAAAAGGGGTTTTCCGTGCGCAGCAAAGCGCGCGTATCGCGTTTTAATTCCCCTACCCAATAGGGGTCCTTCTTGTAGAGCTCAAACGGAAAATCAATAAATGGGTCCAGTTTTGGGTCGGTAACTTCGCGAATTTCCAGCATAATTTCCTCGTAAAAAAGCCCCGCACACGGCGGGGCCTGTGTTATTTAATAATTCCAATCGCGCGCCCGGCAGTGGCAAAACTATCCACAATTTTTTGCACATGCTCCTCGGTATGCGTGGCCATCAACGTCAAGCGGATGAGTGAACGGCCGGGCGGCACCGCAGGCGAAATGACCGGGTTGGCAAAAATACCCATTTCGTGCAAGGCACGCCACATCTTAAAGCAGTTTTCGTTACTACCCACGTGCACCGGCAAAATAGGCGTGGTGCTGGTGCCCAGGTCAAAGCCCAGGTCTTCGAGCCCCTTTTTAAGCAGCGCCGTTAAGCGAAACAGATTGTCGCGGCGCGAGGTATCGTTGGAAATCAAATCCACCGCTTTGGAAATAGAGGCAATGCACGAAGGCGGCATAGAGGCCGAGAAAATTTGGCTGCGGGCATTGTGACGCATGTAGTGGATAATGTCGCTGTCCCCCACCACAAAACCGCCCACGGTGGCAAACGTTTTAGAGCAGGTGCCGACAATCAGGTCCACCTCGCCGTTTTCCAGCCCGAAATGTTCGCACGTGCCGCGCCCGGTTTTGCCGATAATACCCGTGGCGTGGGCATCGTCCACCATAATGCGGGCGCCGTATTTTTTGCCAATTTTGACAATTTCCGGCAGCGGGCAAATGTCCCCTTCCATACTAAATACACCGTCCACGATGATGAGTTTGCCGGCCTCGGCAGGCAGTTTAGCAAGCACACGTTCCAGGTCGGCCGGGTCGTTGTGTTTAAAGCGGGCCATTTCGCCGTCTGATAAGCGAACGCCGTCTAAAATGCTGGCATGGTCCAGTTTGTCCACAATGGCATAGTCGCCTTTTTTAACGAGGGAAGATACTACGCCCAAATTCATTTGGTACCCGGTAGCGAACAGCAGCCCGGCCTGTTTGCCTTTGAACTTGGCAATTTTTTGTTCAAGCTCGTCAGCCAGCTTGGTGTTGCCGTTCAAGAGACGGCTGCCGGCCACACCGGTGCCGTATTTTTGCACCGCTTCCAGGGCGGCTTTTTTCATTTCCGGGTCGTTCGCCAGGCCCAGGTAGTTGTTGGAGCCGGCCATGATATAGGTTTTACCGTCCAGCACGACTTCGGGCCCTTGGGCGGACTCGATCGGCTGGAAATAGCCATAAATACCCATACGCATGGCTATTTTGGCATCTTTGTAATTGTAACACTTCTCAAAAATATCAGACATATTCCCTCGTGGACATTTACTTCTTTGTGCTTACTTTTTTAATAATCCCGGTGGTGCTGCGGCCTTTTAACAAGGCAAAACGTACCACCTTCCCGGCAAATTCACGGCCGACAATTTCACTGGGTTTGTAATCCCCGCCCTTGACCAGTACGTCCGGGCGGACGGCCTTAATTAAGTTGTGCGGCGTATCTTCGTTAAAAATACATACGTATGATACACTTTCCAGCGCGGCTAATACCAAGGCGCGGTCCGCCTGCTTATTAACGGGACGGGTGGGGCCTTTTAAGCGGCGCACAGACTCGTCGCTATTGAGTCCCACTACCAAAACGTCGCCTTTACTGCGCGAAAATTCGAGCACGCTTACGTGCCCGGCGTGCAAAATATCAAAACACCCGTTGGTGAACACGATTTTGCGGCCCGCTTTGCGCTCGGCGGCCAATTTAGCCTTTAAGCTGCGTAAACTGACGATTTTATTTTTGGCTTTCATCTTGTTTCATCATCCGTTCAATGAGCCCCGTGTCCGTATTTCCGGCGCGGAAATCTTCGTTGGCTAAAATACGCTGGTGGAAAGGGATAGTAGTTTTGACCCCGCCAATTACAAATTCGTTTAAACAGCGCGCACTGCGTTGCAAGAGTTTCTCGCGGTTTGGCGCGGTAACAATGAGCTTGGCAATTAAACTGTCGTAATAACTGGGGATGGTATAGCCGCAGTACATGTGGCTGTCCACGCGCACCCCTAAGCCCCCCGCGGGAATCCACTCGGTCAGTGTGCCGGGGCACGGCATAAAATTATGGGAAGAATCCTCGGCATTGATGCGGTGCTCTATGGCGTGGCAGCGCACTTTGCCGGCTTGCGCTTGGTTGAGCGATAAAGGTTCGCCCTGGGCGATTTGGATTTGCATTTTAACTAAATCCTGCCCGCACACAGCCTCGGTCACCGGGTGCTCTACCTGAAGGCGCGTATTGACTTCCATAAAGTAAAACTCCCGCGTGGGCGCCATTAAAAATTCTACCGTACCCACCCCGCGGTACCGCGCGGCTTTAATGAGCTTGGCGGCTGCCTCTTGCAGTTTCTCACGCGTTTTATTGTCTACAAACGGGGAAGGCGATTCTTCCACCAGTTTTTGGTGGCGCCGCTGTAAGCTGCAATCACGCTCGGCAAAAGCTACCACGTTGCCATAATTGTCGGCCGCTATTTGCACCTCAATGTGGCGGGGATTTAAAACGAGTTTTTCAAAATAGACCCGGTCGTCGCCAAAGTTGGCGCGGGCTTCGCCCTGGGCGGTTTTCATCATCAGGTCCAAATCTTCTTCTTTCAGGCACGCGCGCATCCCTTTGCCGCCGCCGCCCAACGTGGCTTTAATCATGATAGGAAACCCAATCTTGCGGGCCACTTCGTGATAGTTTTTGCCCACAATCCCGTTAGAACCGGGGGTAATGGGCACACCGGCCTTGACGGCAATAGCGCGGGCGGTGGACTTGACACCCAGCATTTCAATAGCTTGCGCAGTCGGCCCGATAAAGACCATGCCGGCTTTGGTAACGGCTTTGGCAAAATCCGCATTTTCGGACAAAAACCCATAGCCCGGGTGGACAGCATCGGCCCCCGTTACTTTGGCGGCCGTTACCAGCGCGTCTATATCCAAATAGCTCATGGATGACGGTGCGGCACCGATACAAATAGCCTCGTCGGCCATACGTACGTGTAAACTGTTGCGGTCTGCCTCGGAATAGACGGCGACGGACCCGATGTTCATTTCTTTAAGCGTGCGGATCACGCGCAGGGCAATTTCGCCGCGGTTGGCAATGAGCACTTTTTTAAAAGGGGTAATGGTTACTTGAGTAGACATACTTATTTCTCAATAAAAAACAGGGGCAGCCCAAATTCCACTACGCCGCCTTCCTGGATGTTTATTTTACGCAGTTTGCCGCCGGTGGGTGCCGTGACGGGATAGGTTTTGGAAACGGTTTGCACCAGGCCTAAGGAGTCGCCTTCTTGCACGGGTTGGCCTTCGGTTAAGGTTAAATTTTGGCCTTTGGCTGCCAGGTGGTAAATGCCTACCGCCGGAGCAGGGACCGCTGTGAGCGAACAGGTAAACTGTGCGGGCTGCGGCAGGGCCTGCTGCGTTTTGATTTCAATACAGTTGCCGTTTTGCTCGTAGCAAAATTCGGCCAAATCGGTGGTTTTCATCCAGTTGGTTACGTCTTGAATTAGTTTAGTGTCCATACTTATCTCAACAAATGAAAATAAAAATCTTTGTTCTTATTTTAGCATTTTTACCACCCGCCATACAAACCCATCTAATCAATTTTGGGTGCTTGGCAGGGAAACCGACCTTCACTATACTACCGGTAGTATGAAGATAATGCACTTAATGAAAGTTGTTTTGTGGCTGGCCGTGTGTCAGCTGCCGATGCTGGCCAGTGTGCCGTTTGTGGACCCGAATATGACGTGGTACCACACGCTGGTCAAGCCGCCGCTCGTGCCGCCGGATTTTATTTTCGGCCTGGTATGGACTGTATTATACTTGCTCATTGGGGGAGCGGCTGCGTTGGTGTTTCACAAGGGAGTTGAGGACAAGCACCACACGGCGGTGTGGCTGCTGGGGGTGCAACTGCTGTTAAACGCCCTGTGGACACCCGTGTTTTTTGGGATGCATAACTTGCCGTTGGCGCTGGCGGTAGTAGTGCTGATGCTGGCCGAAGGGTTTTTTATGCACCGCAGTTTTGCTAAGCACAGCAAGTTAGCAGCGTGGATGCTGTGGCCGTATTGGGCGTGGCTGATGTTTGCGACGTACCTGACGGCCGGTTTCTTAATGCTGAACTAACTTCAGCATAGGGGGTAGGGAGTAACTTATGGAGTGAGAACCCCGCGTGATATGGGCACGCGGGGTTGTAATTAACGACTTCTCGCGACTATCCACTTGACGCACAAAAAGCAAACACGTTACGTATTTGCTTTTTGTTGCTTTCCAGCGATACAATTTTCCAAAACCGGGCCATTTTGACGTACCTTGCCGACTCGCAGTACCTGTTAGTACAGCTACAGGCAACTCACACAACTACAGTTCACTGTCTTCGTATCCCCAACCCATCAAAACAGACAAGTAACTACACATCGCTCTGCCCATGTTTGTCTCATTAGTGTAACAAGTTGAGCTTTCATAATTGTCATCTCCGTCACAATCGTACAGTTGTATCTCATAGGTCCCATTAGATCGAGAAATTTCAATATTACTACACGCAGCATCTATCCATGCCTGGTATGAAAAATAGTTAGTATCATAAACAGAATCCCAATTTTCTCGCCAACTTCCCCCTTCTAGGGCAATAGTCTCCAATGCTTTTGCATCTCCAGACAAACCACTTAAACGTGCTAGTTTAAAATTTTGTTTGATTGTATTGATAGTACTAACCAATTCAACCGTTCTTGTTTTCTCCACGGCTTTTTGGTATTGCGGCACGGCAACGGCCGCCAAAATACCAATGATTAAAACTACAACCAACAACTCAATGAGGGTAAAACCCCGTTTTACAACTTGTTTTTTCATGTTACGTTCTCCTTTATAAACGCCGTTTAAACGCACTACAATCTTTTATATTGCGTTTTTATACACAGGGGCATATCCCCCCGTATCCGGCCCAGGAAAACTGTACCAAAAAAAAAAAACGCGTCAAGGCTTTTAAGATTCCTTGACGGTAAAAAACAACGGCAACGGCAACAACACCCCCTCACCTGCCCTACCGGCATCCTCTCCAAAGAGGTTGCTTTATAGACAACCCTCCTTCCCCGCCTACGGCGGTACTTCCCCCACACAGGGGGAAGATGAAAAGGCACTGTGCTTAGCACATCCAGGGGCGAAGGAAACGACAGATGCCCCAACGGGGCATTGTCAGGCAATGCCTGACCTACAACAACACCCCCTCATCGGCACTACATGCCACTTCCCCCGCCAGGGGGGAAGTGAACAACCTCACCGGGGGAAATAGAAGATAAGATGATTTTTCAAAATCGTGATAAAATAAAATGTCGTTCGCAACATTGCAAGGTATAATTTACAGTGGGCTGATTTGTCAGATTTGAGGCAGATTGAAACCGTAAGTTGCCCGAAGCTGTACTGATAGGTACTGCGAGCTGGCAAGTCGGTTTCAAGGTGCCCAAATATGGCAAATAGTTGCCCGGAAAG
Organism: uncultured Elusimicrobium sp.; assembly: GCA_947170005.1. Taxonomy (GTDB): domain Bacteria; phylum Elusimicrobiota; class Elusimicrobia; order Elusimicrobiales; family Elusimicrobiaceae; genus Avelusimicrobium. The sequence goes on along the minus strand of CAMVRX010000021.1, from coordinate 6,668 downwards.
TAACAAAACCTAAAACATTTCGTTTTAGGTTTTGTGCGTAAAAAATGAACTTCGCAGGGTAGCCTTTATTTTTTAAGCCGTTTGAATAGGTCAATCCCCATGGCTACGGTCTTATATACACCCGAGTCTACAAACGTGGACGCTTTGTCCAACAGCTCAAACGTACTTTGCGTTTTGTCTACCTTCTCGGCCGTAGTTAAGGCCAGGTATTCGGCCGCTTCGGCCGTTTTGGTGATTTGCAGCACCGCGCGCACCACAAATACGACGAGCACTACAAAAGCTACCGTGACCACTAACGCACAAATTTGGTAAAAATCTAACATAATCCCCCCCTTTTTGGTCTTTTTTACATTGTAATCACTTTTCACACTGCCGTCAAGAGCAAACTTATGTGTAGACGGTAAAAATAGAGTTTCTAGCGTTTGCAAGCCCGTTTAGGGCCTAGATGGGTTTTGGGATTTGCTTATTTTTTATGGAAAAAAATATAGGTCCTCAAAAAGTTTGACACAGACGCGCTTATTAGTAATAATTATTATTAACAGGCTGTTTGCAGTTTTTTTGGAAAACATAAAAGTCACTTCCCTCCGTCGTAAAACGTAGGAAAACACAAAAAGATTTGCAATTTAAGTTTGTTTATGTTTTAATTTCTATTACCGCGCCTTGCGGCAATTTTTTACTTAGGACACGAATTATGGAAAACGCAGAAGTCATCACGCACATTGTAAAACGCGACGGAACCACCGAACGGTTTGAACCCAAAAAAATTACCAGCGCTATTACCAAAGCGGCCGAAGCAACCGGAGAATTTGATGAGGGTACCGCTAAAAAACTTACCATCCGCGCTATTAACATTATCCAACAGCTTTACTCGGATACCGTCCCCAATGTGGAAAACGTACAGGATATTGTGGAAGATGTGTTGTTAACCTCCAATTACCACAAAACGGCCAAAGCCTACATTCTGTACCGCGACCAGCACGCCCGCATGCGTGAGATTTCTTCCAAGTTTAACGTGGACTTGGTGGACCAGTACCTGCAAAAGATTGACTGGCAAGTCAACGAAAACAGCAACATGGGCTATTCGCTGCAGGGGCTTAACAACTATATTTCGTCCGAAATCAGCAAGGTGTATTGGCTTAATAAAATTTACCCCGAAAGTGTGCGCCGCATGCACAGCGAAGGCGATTTCCACCTGCACGATTTAGGCCTGTTGGGCGCTTACTGCGTGGGCTGGGATTTGCAAGACCTCTTGCTCAGCGGGTTCACCGGGGTAGTAGGCAAAGCCGAAAGCAAACCGGCCAAACACTTCCGCACCGCACTGGGCCAAGTGGTCAACTTCTTCTACACCTTGCAAGGTGAAAGTGCCGGCGCACAAGCGTTTAGCAACTTTGACACCTTACTGGCGCCGTTTATCTATTATGACAAACTGACGTATGAAGAAGTAAAACAGGCACTGCAAGAATTTTTATTCAACGTAAACGTGCCTACCCGCGTGGGTTTCCAAACGCCGTTTACCAACCTGACGATGGACTTAACCGTGCCGTCTTATTATAAGGACCAGCCGGTTATCATCGGCGGGAAACTGCAAGACAAAACGTACGGCGAATTCCAAGACGAAATGGATATGCTCAACCGCGCATTTTGCGAAGTAATGCTGGCGGGCGATGCCAAGGGCCGTGTGTTTACGTTCCCTATTCCCACCTACAACGTCACCAAAGATTTTGACTGGTCCAACCCCAAGTTAGACCCGCTGTGGGAAATGACTGCCAAGTACGGCATCCCGTATTTTGCCAATTTTATTAACTCGGACATGAACCCCGAGGATGCGCGCTCGATGTGCTGCCGCTTGCGTATTGACAACCGCGAACTGCGCAAACGCGGCGGCGGGCTGTTCGGTTCGGCCCCGCTCACAGGTTCTATTGGCGTAGTAACGATCAACTTGCCGCGCCTGGGGTATTTGTCCAAAACCGAAGATGAATTTTTTGCCAACTTAAAAGACCGCATGGAAGTGGCCAAAACCAGCTTGGAAATTAAGCGCAAAGTGATTGAACGCTTTACCAAGGGGAACCTCTACCCGTACATGAGCTTCTACCTGCGCTCCATCCGCCAACGCTTTGGCGAGTTTTGGAAAAACCACTTCTCGACCATCGGGCTGGTGGGCCTTAACGAATGTTCGCTCAACTTAATCGGCGAAGATATCGGCACCGAAAAAGGCAAAAAATTTGCTGAAAAAGTATTAACTTTTATGCGCGAAACGTTGGTCAAATTCCAGGAAGAAACAGGCAATAACTACAACTTGGAAGCGACCCCGGCCGAAGGGACTTCGTACCGCTTGGCCAAATTGGATAAAGAACGCTACCCCGAAATTATCTGCGCTAACGAAGCACTCTATAAAGAAGGGCACCAGCCGTTCTACACCAACTCTTCGCAGCTGCCGGTTAACTACACCGACGACGTATTTGAAATGTTGGACTTGCAAAGCACCATCCAATCCAAATACACCGGCGGTACGGTACAGCACATCTTTACCGGTGAGCGCATTAAAGATATTGAAGCGATGAAACGCTTTATCAAAACCGTCTGCGAACGCTACACCTTGCCGTATTTTTCCATTACGCCTACGTTTAGCGTATGCCCCAAATGCGGCTACATTGCGGGCGAACACTTTGAGTGCCCCAAATGCAAAGCAGAGCGCATGCAGGAATTGCAACGCAAGATTGCTTTGTTGGAAGAGCAGCTGTATAGTAAATAAACCGCTTGGGCGGGCCGCCCCGCCGCAAGCCTTACAAACGATTTGGCAAATTGCCAGAATAGATTAGAAGGGTTTTCACGGACCCGTATATTAACGGACTTATAAAGGAGAAAATAGCCATGACTGCACAAGAAAAACAAGCTGTAGAAAACAAAATCTCGGATCTTAAAAAAGAAATGAGCGAAGTACAAGGCTCGAAATGTGAAGTATATTCCCGCGTAGTGGGTTATTTGCGCCCGGTACAAAACTGGAATAAAGGTAAAAAAGAAGAATTTGCGATGCGCAAAACCTTGAACGTGGAAGGCGGCTGCTCTTGCGGTTGCGATTGCGCCAGCGACAAATAGTTTGACCGATTTTCGGGCATAAGTTCCATGAAACTGGGCGGACTGGTAAAATTTACCTTAATTGACTTCCCCGGCACGCCGGCAGCAATTGTGTTTACACAAGGATGTAACTTCCGTTGCCGCTACTGCCACAACCCGGAGTTAGTCTACCCCCATTTGTTTGAAGAGCCTATGCCCGAAGAAGAAGTTTTTAGCTTTTTAAAACGCCGCCAGGGTACCCTGGAGGGCGTTGTTGTTTCCGGCGGGGAACCCACCCTGCAGGATGATTTAGTCCGCTTTATGGCGGATATTAAGGCACTGGGCTATAAAATTAAGCTCGATACCAACGGCACCCGGCCCGAAGTGCTAAAAGAACTGATTGACAAAAAACTGGTGGACTTTATTGCCATGGATTTAAAAGCCCCGCTGGATAAGTACGCGGCTATTACCGGGGTGGAAGCAAACTCTACGGTGCTACGTCAATCCATGGACTTGATTATAAAAAGCGGGCTGGGGTACCAATTCCGCACTACTTACGACAAAGAAGTGCTAACCGATGACGACATCGCTGCGATTTCCGCCGCGGTAGAGGGAAAAAACTACAAAGTGCAAGAGTGTTTGCCGGTAGCCAAGGAAAAATCGGCCCTTAAAGTGATGCACGAAGAGTTGTAAATTATTCAGCGTTTCGGTAAATTTTAGTCTAAAATATATACATAATTCCAAACAGCATTTCCCTCTTTTTCGACACCTTTTCCTAAACTTTTACAAACCTTACGTGCAATTTCTGTCTTAGAAAAGCAAGCTATATTACCTTTTTTTATACCATAAGGCTCAAAATCCATAAACCACCGTTGGTAACTAATATCAGACAAAACAGCCTGCGCATTGGCAGGACCGTCAAATACACCATAAAAGATAGTATCTGTTCCTTGCGTACACGAATAATACCCGATCTCCCCCGAACTTTTTTGGATATAGGTACAATTATTATTTTCAGGCAAATTTATATCCAGTAATTGAAGATTGTTCGTATATGTTCCATTAGCAACAAAATACACTTGTTCGGCATCATACAAGGTTTTTACCAATGGCATATAGGTAGCCAAACGACTTTTCATTACAGCTACCTTATATTGCGGCAGTGCCACTGCCGCCAAAATGCCAATGATTAAAACTACAACTAATAGCTCAATAAGAGTAAAACCCGCTTTTGAGCAAAAACAGCCCTTAAAACATTCTTTTTTCATGGTACGTACTCCTGTATTTATATAGGTCCTACTGTCAAAATTTACCAAAAAAAAAAAACAAGTCAAGGGTTTTAAAATCTTGTGGCAGCAAAAAAGGCAAAAAAGTACCGCGGGCCCTCTGAAAGCCCGCGGCATCTTTATTTGTTTAAACTACTTATTTGGAAAGGCGTTCCACACGGTCGGCAAAGTCTTCCAGATCAATTTCCACATCCATCGTGTAGTCGTTTTTATGATCGATTACAAAGTCCACCAACGATTGGCCACGCACCGCATAAGCGGCATAGGCTTGGGCCTTGGCACGGGCTTGTTCATCGTTCATATTTTTCATTGGGTCAGCCATATTGCTTAAAATATGCTGAATTACAAACGAATCATTCCCCATCGCAACAACACGGTCAAACTCAGCCTTTTCGCTTAGGCGTTCCACACGGTCGGCAAAAGCATAGAGTTTGTTGGCCTCTCTTTTTTGAATGTCCCCGGGGAAGATTTCTGCATTGTCACGCACAAACTTAAGGAATGCAGCCCCTTTCACCCGGAAGGTAGCATAACAAGCGGCGAGCGGCTGGGCCTGTTCGTCGGTCATTTGCTCCATAGGGTCGGACAGGTTGATCAAAATATACTGTTCGACAAAAGAAGTCTTTTGTTCGGCCGCATATTTTTCAAACGCAGCTTTTTGAGCATCGCACGTCTTATTACCGGCCGGGGCTTGTGCGTTTAGTGCAAACGCAGAAGCGGAAAACATCACCACACCTAACAACGCGATTACTTTTTTCATAACGTTCCCCTCCTTTTGGGATCTTCTTACTTATAGTATAGGGAACTTTGCGTGAAAAGACCATAGGTCAAAAGGCCCACCGCAAGGTGGGCCTTGATATCGGGTCTTTAGGCCTACTTAATAGGTAAACTGGCCTTTTTCGTACACGATTTTTTTAGAGCCGTTTTTAAGAGTGGCGGTAACGGTTTTGTCTTCGGTATTAATAAGGTCCCAATGCAGGGAAGAATCGTTAAAACCCAGTTTTTCTTTGAGTTTTTTGTCCAGTTTACTTTGCGGGCCGCTAAAGGTATCGGCGTAGCTGGAGCCTACCGCTATGTGGCAGTTGCCGTATTTGCCGCCAAAATTTTCATCAAACAAAATGTCAGCCATAAATTTGTTGATTTTGGAGAAGCGGCGGTCGGTGAGTGAAAACTCGCCGATTTGCGCGGCGCCTTTGTCCATGGCCAGCATTTTGCGCACAAAATCGGCCCCTTCTTGGGCATCCGCCTTAACGGCGCGGCCGTTTTTAAACTCCAGGCGTACGCCTTTGACGTAATTGCCGCTGCGGTAGGAGGACAAATCGGCAAAGTACACGCCGCGCGTATCGCGCCAATCGGGCGAGGTAAAAATTTCAAAGGATGGGATGTTGCACCCGCCGCCCGCAATAAAGCGGCGGTTGTCGCCCAGTAGGACTTCAAAATCCATATTTTTGGTTTGCACGCGCAGGGTGCGGATAGGCAACGCGGAAAGCCAGCGGCCGATTTCGTTAATTTGGCGGGTAACTTCCTGCCATTTTTTGACGGGGTCTTTTTCGTTTAAAAAGCATGCGCGCGCCACTTGGTTGGCATATTCCTTGACCGACAGCCCGGCGCGTTTGGCCAGTTCCTCGGTGGGGTAGTTGCACAAGGTCCACGAGAAAAGCCCTTTTTGTTCGCGCACGTCTAAAATTTCGCGCACGGGTTTGCGCGCCACAGCGCTTTTAGCCAGTTTGGCCGGGTCAATTTTTTTAAGGTGGGTTAAATCCTGCGGGGCATGCAAGGCAATCAGGCCGTTTAAATTACCCTGGATTTCCAGCTCCCCTTGCGGTAAATAAGCCAGCTGTTTATTGTCGGCCAGTTGGTAAAAAGCGGTGGTAAAATCTTCCGGCGCGTTCCAACGCAACAGCACGTTGTAATGTTCTTTGAGCAACTGCGTGTACACGGCTTTAGCCAGCGGGGCAGCGGCCATATCGGTACGCAAGAGCACGCTGTCGTACTTCTTAAAAGAACCGTTTCGCTTGGCGGCGCGCAAGGCCCAAATTAAAACATTGGCGTATTTTTGAAGCTGCACATTTGTAAACATAAAGGTTCCCCCCCAGGTGTATTTAATGTTATAATAGCAAATGTAAGAGGTGTTTATGAAGAAAATTCTATTTTTATTTTTTGCGTTTGTACTTTGCGCGACAGCCCGGGCGGAAATTTCCCCCTTGCCGCAAGCACAGTTTAATTTCATTTATAATACCGACACCAAGCCGCTCATCCATCCGGACCAAACCGAACTGGTACTGTGCCAGGACCGGCTATGCTTACAAGCACAACCGCTGGGGGTGTATG
>CAMVRX010000020.1 GCA_947170005.1 uncultured Elusimicrobium sp. | reverse complement strand
CCGATAATTAAAACCACTACTAACAACTCAATGAGGGTAAAACCTCTTTTCATAATTTTCTCCAAATAATATGACCGGGACCGATATAAAAAAACAGCTATTATACCGGGCCGATCGCATCAAACCCAATATAATAGCCGTAGTTTCCCGTTAGAAACGGGAAACATTCGGCAAACAAAGGGCTCGAGACCTTTATCTGCCTTCATCGGCTATTTTTGGTATGCGATCGCACTTGCAGAGCAAGTGTGTTGCGTAATAAATACGCAAATCCAAAAATAATCAAATTCTTATATATTTTTCGGAGTTCTTACCCCCTTATTTAAACTGCGTATATTATAACAAAATTATATTTTGCGTTTTCTAAAAATCTCCGTCACGCGCTCAAAAATGCCGTTGCACCAGGCAATGCTCATCCCATAGTTGCTAACCGGCACGCCCGCTTGTTTTAACTTTTCTAATCGGCGCAAAATTTGCGTGCGTGTGACCATACATCCGCCGCACTGGATGGCCAGCTTAAACGAACCTAAGTCTTCCGGCAGCGGGTCCAAATTACTTACGGTGGTAAACTGCAATTTTTTGCCGGTAAACGCTTGTAGCCACGCCGGGATTTTTACACGCCCGATGTCGTCACATTTATTGACGGTATGATTGCACGATTCCAGCATCAAAATTTTATCCCCGTCTTGCAAGCGGTTAATCGCGGGCGTGCCTTGCAAATAGGCCTCAAAATCGCCTTTAAGGCGCGAAAACAAAATGCTAAAGCTCGTCAGCGGGATATGCGTGGGCACCACGGCACTCACTTGCTTAAATGCTTGCGAATCGGTCACCACCAGTTTGGGCGTGTGCCCGGCCAAATATGCACGCAGTTCGCTGTCTTTCACGCACACGGCCACCGCGCCGATATCGAGCAAGTTGCGGATGGTTTGTACCTGCGGCAAAATAAGCCGCCCTTGCGGGGCCGAGCCGTCAATGGGGATGACCAGCACCACTTCTTCGCCCGCTTGTACGTAATCGTCCAAAATCACATCCGGTGCGTAAGCACTTTTAGTCAGGTGCTTGGCGATCGCTTGCAGCAGCAACGCTGTGTCGGGTTTTTTGCATGTAAAGGCAATTACGTCCGCCCCTTTTATTTCTACGGGCGTAAAAGGCAAATCGGTTTTGTTTTGCACGAGGAAAAACGGAATGTTGCGTGTTTGGCACGTGTTTAGTAACGCTTGGTCCTGCGCGTCCCAATTTCCGGTAAACACCAGCACCGCCAGGTCCACCTGGTCCAAGGTTTGCTGGGTGCGCGCTACGCGTTGGCGGCCCAGCTGGCTGGGGTCATCCACCCCGGCGGTATCGATGAGTTCCACCGGGCCGATGCCTAGGAGTTCAAAAGTTTTTTTTACGGGGTCGGTGGTGGTGCCGGGTTCGCCCGAGACCACGGAAACTTGCTGCCCCGTAAGGGCGTTAATGAGCGCGCTTTTGCCCGCGTTCATTTTCCCAAAAAATCCAATGCGTGGTTTGTTTAACTGTACCATAAACCTATTATACTAAACTTAGGTTAGCGTATAATTTCTTCCTAATTTGCATCGTTTCCCTCGCCCCTGGAGGTGCTAAGCGCACAGTGCCTTTTCATCTTCCCCCCTGTGTGGGGGAACTCCCGCCGTAGGCGGGGAAGGAGGGTTGTCTATAAAGTATAGCTCTTTGGAGAGGATGCCCGAAGGTCAGGTGAGGGGGCAGTTGTTTTTTCGTCGCAAAAAACAAAAGCCTTGCATTGTTTTTTTTTTTTGGTAAATTTGAGATATAAAGAAAGGAAAACTAATATAAATGGAGGGATACAGATATGAAAATAAAATGCAGCGGAGGGCTGTTTTTGAGCAAAATGGGGTTTGCTCTCATTGAGCTCTTGGTGGTAGTTCTTATAATTGGCATCTTAGCAGCAGTGGCATTGCCGCAGTATCAAAAAGCGGTGGACAAAAGCCGTGTGATGTCTGTTATTTCTATTTTAAAAGCTATGAAAGATGCGCAAGAAATATACTATTTAGCAAACGGACATTATGCCGAAAATTTTGCCGATTTAGATATAGAACTTCCAGGCGGGGCAAGTTCAGTTGCTCCTACAAAAGTAGTTTATGAAAATAGTGAATTCTATGAAATGTGGGTGGACACAGAGGACGGTACTCAATCAATCAAAGTATTTTTGGGCACTCAGTTAAATCCCCATATCAATTTGGAGTGGTACTTGGATCATCACACTTTTTGGGAAGATGAACTTCCTGGTTCATTTGTCTTGTGTACAGGGAAAACGGACCGCGGAAAGAGCTTATGTAAAGCATTAGGGGGTACTTATTTTTCAACACATGAAAATGGAACGACCGAAAATTATATAGTGTCTTGGTAATTTGGATGTTACAAAGTATCGCATCAAATTAAGAAGAAAAAGTAAACCCCCACGCTGGTTAAGCACGGGGGTTAACTAATCGCTTCTTCCATAAGTAACGCTCTAGCAGGGAGACGGGGGTTTACCTCCCGTCGGCAGCATCGGTTGCCGGCTCCATCTCCTGGGGGACTCCCTACATCCGCAGACACAAGGCTCCAGGCTCGTGAAACGGTTTGCCAACCGCATACCCCATCCGGGCGGTAGTCGTCTCAATTCTGCGGGCTGCCCTGCCCGCGCGCACTTGCGCACACACGGCCAACACACCCTACAGTTTCTTTTGTCACCCTTGCGGGCCAAAAGACGTTGTCAACTACCTAAGCGTACTAATAGTATAAGCGAAATTTCAAAAATGTCAATAGCTTATTGTACGTCCGTAATTTTCCGTACCACCAGCCCCACGGGCTGCACCATATCCGGCGCAAAGGCTTTATACTTTTTGTCGTTGTCGGAATAAAGCACAATTTTGCCGTTTTCTTTGCGCACGCGTTTAATTAAGTGCCCGTCGTTGACTTTTACCAGCATCACTTTGCCGTCTAAAAAATCGTTCTCGGGCTTAATTAAGCACAAGTCATCATATTCCACGCTGCCTTTCATACTGTCGCCGCAGCAGCGCACAATATATTTAGCGCCCCGGGCGTAGCGGCGGGGTAAGGTCCACCATTCCACTACGTCGGCCTCGTCAAAATCCGGGTATCCGGCGGGCACGTTGGCCAGGTAGGGCAGCGCCACGCTGTTGCTTTGGGGGGAAACCAGTTCGGCTTCCTTGTCAGCGTTGTAAATCCCGTCGGCAGCGTTTTCACACAGGGCGGCTGTGTGGGCAGTGCTATCCGGGTAGGTGGTGGGCATAAACAAGCGCAGTACCCGCTCTTCACTCATTCCAAACAGCTTGGCCATTTGGGCTACATAGCCCTTGGACGGGTTGCGTTTACCGGTGGTCCACAAGGCTACGGTGGCCGTGGATACCTTCAATACTTTTGCTAACTTGGCTTGCGCTCCGCGCAGGGTACCTTCGTTCCAGTTGGCTAACGCTTTTTCAAATTTATTCATCATTCACCTCGTTGTATAAAAATAGGTCCAAAATAGGTCCTTTTAGGGGTTGACAAATACTATCAAAATTTGCTATGCTTACTATATAAGACAAACGAGTCCTTACGTAAGCTGCTTGTATTTGTCTACTCCGGGTACGGATTGTTTAACTGCTAAACAAGGCAGTAGCCAAACTGCCGGTGCTTCCGTTCCCACAGTTGTCCTGGGCTGCCAGGCCCAAGCAACTATATTATAGCATAAAATGCAACAAAAGGGTTAGTAAAGTTTGAAAGGTAAAGACTCCGGCCCGCATTTTAAATGGGCGCAGGCGTACCCAAACCTACTTCCCAAGCGTTTACATGCAGTCTCCTGCCGCAACGCGCGGCGGCGGGAGCCGTGTGAAAATGTTTGATATAATATAAGATATGCAAAAAACATTTTCACTAAATATTTACGGACTTATTTTTTCGATTATGCTCGTAGTGGCCGGGCTGACGTGGTTGTTGCCGGCGGGCCAGTACGATACGCAGGAAAAAGACGGCCGCACCTATACGGTGGCCGGCTCTTATCATACCGTTGCTTCGGCCCCGCAAGGGGTAGCCGCCGTGCTGACGGCCCCGGCCAAAGGGTTTAAAGACTGTGCCGATATTATCGTGTTTATTTTTATCACGGGTGCTATCTTTACTATTTTGGAACGGACGGGCACCGTTAACGCAGTGATTATGGGCACCAGCTATCTGTTTTCCCGGCGCGATAACCTGAAAAAATGGTTTATCCCGGTGAGTATGGTGCTGTTCTCCCTGGGGGGTGCGGTGTTTGGGATGGAAGAAGAAACGCTGATTTTTATTCCGCTGTTTATCCCGCTGGCGTTGTCCTTGGGGTACGACAGTGTGGTCGGGGTCAGCATCCCGTTTTTGGGGGCCTGGGCCGGGTTTTGCTCGGCCTTTATGAACCCGTTTACCGTCGGTATTTCGCAAGGGATTGCGCAGTTGCCGCTTTATTCGGGGCTGGGGTACCGGTTGGTGGTGTGGAGTGTTTGCACGGCCGTTATCATTGCTTTTGTGATGTGGTACGGCGAAAAAATCCGCAAGCATCCGCAGCAAAGTTTAACCTACCGGGCCGATGAACATCGCCGCAAAACGCTGGATCTTACCACCCTGCAAAAACCGCAGTTTAAGCGCTCGCACATTATTATTAGCGTGATGTTTGCGCTGAGCATGCTGGGGCTGGTCGTCGGGGTGGCCAAGTATGAATGGTATATTGTGGAAATTTCCGGCTTGTTTTTAGGGGTTGGAATTTTGGCGGCGCTTATTGGCCGCTTGAGCCTGAACCAAACAACAGACGCCATTATCGACGGCGCGCGCAGCATGGTCAGCGTGGCTGTGATGTTAGCCCTGGCCCGCGCCATTGTAGTGATTGCTTCCGACGGTAAAATTTTAGACACCGTGCTGCACGCTATCGCATCCGTCATCGGTCATTTGCATCCGCTGGCGGCGGTGGAAGGCATGTTTGTAGCGCATAGTTTTTTGAACTTTTTTATTGCATCGGGTTCCGGGCAAGCCGTACTTACCATGCCGGTGATGATCCCCTTGTCGGACCTTATGCACATTAGTCCGCAGCTTTCCATTTTGGCCTATCAATTTGGCGAAGGTTGGACCAACGCCATTATTCCCACGGCTCCGGTTACCATGGCTGCTTTAGGCATGGCCGGCATCCCGTGGCTGACGTGGGCCAAGTGGAATGTGAAATTGCAAATCATCTTAGCGGTGCTCTCGGCACTGCTGCTCATTCCGCCGTATCTGATGGGCTGGTAAGCTCTCTTGTCCGGCGGGAACGCCGGGCATTTTACTACAAAATGCTTTGTGCGGTGCTTAAATTTTAAGCACCGTACTGTTTTACACGCCGGGTGCGTGCAGGGGAGTTTATGTCTTTATCTGCCCGAATTGATTTAGAAAATAAAATTTTTGAGCGTGCTGCGTACGTGCATACGCAAGTGCATGCCAAGTACGGCGGGCTGTTCAGCCCATCGGAAGATTTGGAACTGCAAACGCTGATTTACGTGTATAACGTTCTTTTTCGCGGGGAAAATTTTCGGCAGTTTTGCTCCCCGTACGAAGCATTGGAACAGCGCCGCGCTTACCTGGCGCAGCGCGCCCGTTCCCCCGGTTTAACGCGCATTTACAGCGCGCGGGAGCTGAATTTTGAACTTATTTTATCGGAGGAAAAATGAAAATTATTCAATATAACCCATCTTTTTGTGAAGAGCTGTTGCGCTTTTTTGACGGGCCGCCGTTCTCGGTGAGCGAGGTACAAAAAAAGGACGGCTCGGTTACGCTGTTGGAAACGGCTGCCGAACTACCCACCTTTGCCGCTTTTGCCAAAAAAATCGGCGCCACTTGTGCGCAGCTGCGCGCCTGGGAGAATAAACATACAGAGTTTAAATACGCTTGTGAGCAAGCACGCGACCGTCAGGGGGACATCTTGCTGCAAAACAGTTTGCGCGGCAATTACTCGGCCTCGTTTGCGGCGTTTACCGCCAAACATTTACTGGGGTGGAACGACGGCAAAGACGAACCCGCATCCACGGGTCCCGTCGTGCTTGAGTGGGGGGAAACGTCCAATGAGCCGCGCTAAAATTACCATTCCCTACACGCCGCGCCCCGTGCAGCAGCAAATCCACGCCGCGCTGGAAACGCACCGTTTTAACGTGTTGGTTACGCACCGGCAGCTGGGCAAAACGGTGTGTGCCGTCAATCATTTAATCAAAATGGCCACGTCCAATGTGCGTCCGTTTCCGCGTTATTTTTATGTGGCGCCGTTTTTAAAACAAGCCAAACTCATTGCGTGGGATTATTTAAAGCGTTACGCGCGCAACATTCCCGGTGTGAAATTTTTAGAAGGGGAACTGTGCGTGCAGCTGCCCAACGAGGCGCGCATTTGGGTATGCGGGGCCGATAACCCCGACGCGCTGCGCGGTACGTATGCCGACGGAGTGGTGCTGGACGAATATGCCCAAATCAAGCCCGATGTGTTCGCCCAAATCATCCGGCCCATGCTGCTCTCGCGCGAAGGCTGGGTGGTGTTTATGGGCACGCCCAAAGGGCAAAACAGTTTTTTTGATTTATTCAATCAAGCGCAAAAAAATGCCCAACGCGAGCCGTCGGTCTGGTGGGTAGGCGTATTTCGCGCGGGGGAATCGGGCGTGATTGCTCCGGCGGAGCTGGCACGCTTGCAGGCCGAAACGCCGCAGGCTGTTTTCCGTCAGGAATATTTGTGCGATTTTACCGCCAGCGCGGAAAATATTTTAATTCCCATTGACAGTGTTTTAGCGGCTTGCCGCCGGGAAGTCAAGCCGGAAGATATCCGCTACGCACCCAAAATAATCGGGGTAGACCCGGCGCGTTTTGGCGCGGACCGCAGCGTAATTTTCTGCCGCCAAGGGGTCAAAGCGTTTGCGCCTTGGGTGGGTACGGGCTTAGACCAAATGGCGTTGGCTGCGCGCGTAGCGCGCGAGATAGAATGTTTTCATCCCGACGCAGTTTTTATTGATTCGGGTTGCGGCGGCGGCGTGATTGACCGCTTGCGCCAGTTGGGGTATCGCAACATTGTGGAAGTGCCGTTTGGAGGGAGCGCCTCCAAGCCGGCCCAGTATGCCAACAAACGTGCCGAAATGTGGGGCGAAATGGCCCAGTGGATTCAAACCGTGGGCAGTTTGCCCGAGGTGCCCGACCTTAAAACGGACCTGTGCCAAGTGTGCTACGATTATGACGCCCAGGGCCGCCTGCGCTTGGAAAGTAAAGACAAACTCAAAGAGCGCACCGGCAAAAGCCCCGACCTGGCCGACGCCCTGGCCCTGACGTTTGCCGCGCCGGTGCGTGCCAGTTCGGGATTAAATACCCGCCCCGAATTTGCCCACAGCGAGTACGAAGTGTTATAAAAAATAGGTCCAAAAAACACTTGACAAAACTAACAAAATTTGCTATATTATAAATACAGAAAGCCAAAACTAACGCGCCCACCTTTCAAAAAGCACATTTTCGCGTTAGTTGTAAAATAAAAATATCCGGCGTATATTACGCCGGAAAAACAAAGCAAAACGTATTTATTTACAGGTTGCTAAACATTATAGCGGCCAAAATAGCTGCTAACAATACTGTCAATAAATAAGAAACCAGACGGGCCGATTTTTTGCTTGCCTTGGGCCACACAGCCCGGGTGATGATATAAAATCCCGGCACCGCCAGCAAAATTACAAATAAAAAAATAAGGAAAATTCCGCTCATAGTTACCTCCGTGTAAGTATGATAGTAAATTTTGCATCTCTTTGCATGAGGAAAAATAATTAGTTATGAACATACCAACCTTACAAACAACCTCGTATCTGAACCGTTACGAGCATTTAAAACAGGCCCGCGCCCCTTGGGTCAGCACCTGGAAAGAACTGGCCAAATACCTGGCCCCCACGCGCGGTTTTTTTGAGGGCGACAGCCCCAACTCCGCCCGGCGGGTGGACCACAAAACACTGTTGGACAGCTCGGCCTCGCTGGCCGTAGGTGTGTTGGGCGCGGGCATGATGAGCGGGCTCACAAGCCCGTCGCGCAACTGGTTTGATTTGAGCCTTCAGCCGGCTGCGTTTGAAAAACTACCCGGCGCGGCTGCTTGGCTTTTAGAAGTAAAAAAAGCCGTACAGCGTGCGTTGGCGCAAAGTAATGTTTACTCGGTGCTGCAAAGCGTGTATGAGGAAGTCAGCGTGTTTGGCACGGCCGCTTTTTTGGTGGAAGAAGACCCGCGCGGCGGTATTTTCTGCCGGCCGTTTACGGCGGGGGAATATGTGCTCGACATTGATGACAAAGGCCGCGTGAACACCTTTGGGCGTGAATTTTTGATGACTTCCGGCCAACTGGCCCGCGCTTTTGGGATAGACCATTTGCCCCCGGCCTTGCAGCGCGAACAAGCCCAACAAAGCCGCAGCACACACCGGGTCATCCATTTGATTTTCCCCAATCCCAACGCCGATGAAAACCGGGCTGATTTTAGTGCGTTTGCCTACACGTCGGTGTATGTGCTGGAGGACGGCACGCTCCTGCGCCGGGGGGGATATCACGAATTTCCCGTCGTAGCTGTTCGTTGGGAAACACGCAACACGGCGGAGGTGTACGGCCGCGGCCCGGGCTGGAAAGCGTTGGGCGACGTCAAAATGTTGCAAAAAATGCAAAAGACCAAACTGGTGGCGCTGGACAAAAACACCAATCCGCCGGTGATGGTTTCTTCCAACGTGCAGGGCGAAGTGAATTTGCTCCCCGGCGGCATTACGCGCTGCAACAGTTTGACCGACAGTGCCGTCAAACCGGCTTACCAGGTACAGCCCGATATTGCCGCGCTGGACGCCGCCATAGAAGACGTGCGCCAAACCATCCGCGCGCAATTTTTTGCCGACGTCTTTATGATGCTCTGCACGCAAGATACGCCCAATCTAACGGCCGCCGAAGTGGCCGAACGCAAACAGGAAAAAATGTTGCTCTTAGGCCCTGTGCTGCAGCGGTTACAAACGGAGCTTTTGGACCCGCTTGTGGAACGCACGTATTATATTTTGCTGCGCCAAGGGTTTATTCCCCCGGCACCGGAAATTTTGTGCGGGCTTGAAATGCACGTGCAATATATTTCTACTATTGCCCAAGCCCAGCGTGCCGCCGCGCTTGAACCGCTTGTACAGGGCGTGGCGTGGAGCGCACGTTTGACACAGGCTTGCCCCGAACTGGCCGCACAGCTCAATTATGCTTGCGCGCTGCGCGAAGGGCTGGAAAGTTTAGGAGTAGACGGTATTTTACTCAACCCAGGAGCAGAAAAATGAACACGGCCAAACTCAAAAAACGTTTTACGTATGATTTACAAACCCTTTTAAAACTGCCGCCAGGGCGCCGGGTGTTATGGCAGCTGTTGCAAGCCGCGCAAGTGCGCCAGCACGGCTTTGTGCCCGGCGATAGTTTATCCACCGCCTTTCATTGCGGTCAGCGCAGCATCGGGCTGTACTTGCTGGAAGAAATCGAGCAAGCCGCCCCCGGTGCTTACCAACAAATGCGCAGTGAATATCAAGCGGAAATCACTTCCGCCCAAAATAAATTAAAACAGGAGATGGAAAATGACTGAACAATTACAACCCGATTTGAACGCTTCGCCTGCGCCGCAAACACCAGCGCCGTCTGCGCAGGCTGCGCAACCCACAGACCCGTATGCAGCGGTTTCGCTGCCGGAAAATTCCTCGCTTAGTCCGGAAACATTCGCTGCCTTCAAACAGGTGGCGGCGGAAGTAAACCTGACCCCGGATGCTTTGCAAAAATGGGTTTCTTTGGAAGAAACGCGCTTGCAAGCGGCGGCCCAACAAGCGGGTGAGCAACAGCGCCAAAAGCTAGCCGGCTGGGCCCGCCAAACCGAGCAGATGTTTGGCTCCCATTGGCAAGAGGAAGTTTCCAAGGCCGTGCGCGCCGCCGATTTATTCGGCGGGCCGCAACTGCGCCAACTGTTAGAAGAAACGGGGCTGGGCAACCACCCGGTGATGGTCCGTACCTTTCACACGGTGGCTACGCGCATCAGTGAAGATGTAGCCCCCGGCGGTGCGCCCGGCGCAACGACGGATAAAACCTTCACTCAAGCGTTGTACGGCAAAAATTAAAGGAGAAAATAATGGCAATTATTGCAGATAAAAATTACAACTTAATCGACTATGCCAAGCAGTTTGACCCGTCCGGCCAAGAGCTGGCTATCGCCGAGGTTCTCAGTCAATCCAACGATATCATCGGCGACGCAGTCGTACAAGAAAGTTCCTTGGATTCCGGGCACGAATATGCCGTGCGCACCGGGATTCCCGAAGGAACCTGGCGCCGTGCCTACCAGGGCATTGAACCCGCCAAAGCCACCACTAAGGTAGTGGTAGAAAGCTATGGAACGTTGTCGGCTTACTCGGTCGTAGACAAATTAGTGGCCGAAAAAGGCGGGAATGTAGATGCGGTGCGCACGGGTCAGTCCCGGGCGATTATCGCCGGGATGTCCTCGTCCATGGCCTCTAATTTAATTTACGGCAACAGCGGTTGCGCGCCTGAACGCTTCACCGGCTTAGCCGCGCGCTACAGCGCGCTTTCCGGCGCGCAGTCGTCCAAAAATGTCGTGAATGCGGGGGGAACCACGAACGGGCAAAACTCGTCTATTTATTTAGTCGTGTGGGACACCGACAAAGTGTTTACCTTCTTCCCCAAAGGCTCCAAAGCCGGCATCCAACGGGTGGACTACGGGCTGGTCAACCACGTAGACGGGTCGGGTAACGAGTTCCCCGCTTATAAAGAATATTTTGAGTGGAAACTCGGCCTGGCCGTGCAAGACTGGCGTTTTGCCGGGCGCATTTGCAACATTGATGTGACCAACGTGCCCTCTACTTTGATTGACAACATGTGCGACTTGGAAGAAAAAATCCAAAGCCTTTCCATGGGCAAACCCGTGTGGTACATGAACCGCACCGTCAAAGCTGCCCTGCGCAAGCTGACCAGCAGCCGCACCAACATCCAATACACGCCGGACCAAATTACGTCCAGACCTTTAATGACGTTTAATGAAATCCCTGTGCATATTTGTGATGCCATCCGCGACGATGAGGCCGTAGTTGCCTAAGCCGCCGGGGGCGGCCTAACCACCGCCCCCTTGATAAACCTAGGAGAAAAAAATGTTACTTGATAAAACTGCGATGTTTTCCGACGCGCAAGCCTTGCGCGCCACCGGGGCCAGTACCAACACGCTGGACCTGACTGCCGCCGGCAATGCCGTGCCCGGGCGCTTGGTGGTTATTGCCCATGCCGATACGGCATTTACCGGGGCCACGCAAGTGGTGTGTGCGCTGCAAACGTCCGACCAGTCGGACTTTTCTTCCGGCGTGGTAACGCTGGCCAGTGTTACCGTTACCGGTACCGAATTGGCCGATACGGACAAAAATCTCTTTGCCGTAGGGGTCCCGGCCGGGCTCAAACGCTACCTGCGCATGTATTATACCGTTACCGGAACGGTTAGCGCAGGTGCCATCAGCTGCTTTGTGGCAGATGTGGCCGAACTGCGCTAAAACCAGGCTGTACAATGGGTGCCGGGGGTTTTTCCGGCACCCAGGGGGGATTTATAAACCTTTTATAAGCGGTTTAGGTAAAGGAAGATATTCCCCGTAGATGAAAGGCACAAAATAGGGCGGTTTTTGGGCAAAAACGGGGTTTTTAAGGCTTAAAACAGGCTAAAAAGTGGCTTTTAAACCCTTTAAAAAGAAAGAGCAGCCTTTAAAATTGTTTATTTGTCGTCGGTAATACGACGATAAAATAAGAAATTTTCTTGCTGTCCTTCTTAAAACAAAATACATTCTTTTGGCTGTGTAAAAACTGCTAAAAGAATGATATTAAAAATAATATAAAAAATAAAAATACTTAAAATATAAGTATTTTTAAAATTAGTTATATATCTTATAAAACTAATTTTTATTTTATAAATTTTAAAATAAAAATAGTAATCAAATAAAAAAACATATATAAAATAAATATTTTTTTATTTAATATTATATTTATAAAATAAAAAATACTTATAAAATAATATAAATTTTTTATAAGAGGAATTTTATGAACTCACAAACATCTATTTGTAATCTGGCTTTAGCCTATTTAGGGCAACCGACCATTTATTCTTTACAGGAAGAAAATGAACAGACCCGCTGGTTAAATTTATTCTACAATCCGGTGCGGGAGGAGGTTTTGCGTACCCACGATTGGGGGTTTGCAGCAGCCCAAAAGCCGCTGGTACGGGTAGAAAGCACGACCGCGCGGCCCGGTGAATTTTGCTATAAATACCCGGCCGATGCGCTGTTTGTGCGCCGCGTCTTTACTGCCCGGGACCCGCAAACCCCGCTCCCCTTTGAAGAACGCTTTGACCCGGGGCTGCACATGCGGGTTATAGTAAGCCGGGTACCCGGGGCCCAGGTACGCTATACGCGCCGGATGACCGATGAAACCCAGTATGACTCGGCCTTTGTAAAAGCCTTTGCCTTGGCCCTGGCGTGCGACAGCGCGTTAGCGCTAACCGGGGATATTGACCTGGCTGCCCGGCTGCAGCAAAAATATACGCTGTACCTGGAAGAAGCCCGCCGTAGCAATATGACGGAACAATGGGTGCGGGCTCCCCAGCAAGACGGCTTTAGCGAGGTACGTTAATATGGTGCTTCGTCATCTGCAACCTTCGTTCACCGGGGGGGAAATCAGCCCCGCGCTGCAAGCGCGCACCGAAGCATCTGCCTATCATACTTGGTTAAAAAGTGCCAAAAATATGTGGATTCACCCGCAAGGCGGCATTTCAAACCGGCCCGGTACGCACTACTTGGGCAGTGCCAAGTATGCTAATCAATCGGCGCGCCTGATTGCTTTTCCTATTACGCAAGAGGAAGCATACGTGATTGAGGCCGGCGCGCAGTATTTCCGTTTTTACACGGCGCAAGGAGCCGTGCAAAACAGCCAAGGCAGCGTGTTGGAAATCGCCACCCCGTACAGCGCGCAGGAAGTGTCCCAAGTGCAAACGGCCCAATACAATCACACCCTGTACGTGGCGCACCCGCATCATCCCCTGCACCGTTTGATACGCACCGGTCTGGGGCAATTTACGTGGGAAGAGGTGCCGCTTTCTTACGGTCCGTTCCAACCCGTTAATACGGACCCGGCCCGGCAAATGCGCGTCTATCCCCAAACTTCTACCGTTCAAAGCCAGGGGGTGGCCTCCTCGTTAACCTTTGAGCCGCTCAATTATCCCAACCTCATGGTATATGCGTATTTTAACGATACCTGGTTTTACGCCAGCGACGGGTTCGGGCTAAACCTGGGTGAAATTGCCCAATACTTTAACAACGCTTTTGGTTCCCGGGGGCTTCGTGCGCAGGTGCAAGGCGCTATTTTAACCCTTACCTCGGCGGCCGAAGACGGGGGAGAATGGAACGGAGTGAACTTGGTGCTGGAATACCGCAGCCACTTCAACGGTCCGGCGGATTTAACCGTTACCCAAACGCTTAGCGGTGGCGAAAATGCGGGTACCCAAACGGTGGCCCAGGCCGGGCGGTATATCTTGGAAAGTTCTTCGTCTTACTTTACGCCGCAGCATGTGGGAGGCCGCTTTTGTGTGGTGCACACGGTGCCCGCGCAAGAGCAAACCGGTACGTTGGGGTATGAAAGCGTGTCAGCTGCGATTCAAACCGCCGGCGACTGGACGCTTCGTACCGACGGAGAATGGACCGGTACACTGCACGTGGAAGCTTCCGCCGATTTGGGCCAAACGTGGAAAACCGTTAAAATTTTATCGCGCAGCAGCGGGGATGATAATTTCTATACGCTGGGTAATTTAAGTGACGGTGAAAATTTATTTTACGTGCGCTTGCGCTCCTGTCAAATTTCCGGCGAAGCCGCGTATGAACTGGGCGCCGAAAGTTTCATCCAGCGCGGCGTGGTACGGGTACTGGGGTATGTGTCGGCTACCCAGGTGCTGGCTGCGGCCGAGCGTGCCTTTGGCAGCGAAGAGTGGACTTCCCAATGGGCGCAGGGCAGTTTTAGCCCGGCGGCAGGTTACCCGGCGTGTGTGTTCTTCTTTCAAGACCGCCTGGGCCTGGCCGCCACTCAAGAGGAAAAGCAAACCCTGTGGTTTTCTAAGACGGGCAATTTTACGGATTTTGGCCGCGCGCGTGATACCCGGCTGGCTACCGATGCCTTGTCCGTGCGCTTGGGCGGCACCCGTTTAAGTGCCATCCAAAGTGTGCTGGTGGGCAGCCGGCTGCTTATTTTTACGTCGGGCAGCGAGTGGACCCTGTCTTGTAACGGCACTTTTAGTTTAGACTCGCTGGTGCTGGAGCAGCAAAGTGAATGCGGATCTGGCGGGGTGGCCCCGGTGTGGGCGGGCAGCCGGGCGTTATTTGTGTCGGCGCACGGCAGTTGCGTACGGGATTTTCATTATGAGTATCTTTCCGCTTCGTACACCGGGGATGACCTGACCTTGCGTGCGGCGCACTTGTTTGCCAACCAGCGGATTGTGCAACTGGCTTACACCCAGCAGCCGGGCCCCTGGGTGTGGTGCGTGATGCAGGACGGCAGCTTGCGCAGTTTAACGTATTTGCCGCAACAAAGCGTGTATGCGTGGACGCATCACCAAACGCAAGGCCAAGTTATCAGTATGTGCGTATTGCCGGGCGCATCGGCGGAAGAATTGTGGCTGCTGGTAAAACGGGCGGGAGGCGTTTATATTGAAAAATTAGGTGCGCGCACGCCCTTGAGCTCTACGCAAATTGCGTCGTTTTTGGATAGCAGCGTGTCCTTCTATGGGCAAAGTGCCCAAACACAAATCAGCGGGCTTGCACACCTGGAAGGACAAACCGTTCACGCCCTGGCAGACGGCCACGTAGTTACCGGGCTTACGGTGCAAAACGGGGCCGTGACGCTGCCTTACGCTGCTAAAAATGTGCAGGTAGGGTTGGCTTACCAAAGTGCGCTGTGTACGTTGCCGCTGGGCGGTGCTTGGGCCGGGCGTAAGCAGCGTTTTATAGCGGTGCAGCTCCACGTATTGGAAAGCCGTGGCGGCAAGATTGGCGTGGAAGAAACGCGTTTAACAGAACTGGTGCAACGCACGCACGAAGCGTACAACACACC
>CAMVRX010000019.1 GCA_947170005.1 uncultured Elusimicrobium sp. | reverse complement strand
CGTTTTGGTGTAAAGGGCCAATTGCATCAGCGTTTCGGCAATTTGGCCGCCCATTTCACCTGCTTCTACTAACGATAGCCACACATGGCTAAACGTTTTGGGGTGGTGGCTCATGGCTTCGTGCAAAGATTGTCCGCCCGAAATATCGTGTGCAATTTGCGTAAGCACCATCCCCATCGTGGGGTTAGCGGAGTATTGCCCTAACAACGATACGGCACGCACCAGCGGCACACCGCCGGCAACCAGCGTGGAAAGCTGTTCTGCAAAGAAGGCCAGCACATGGCCGGGCACTTTGCCGCCTTTGCGGCGGGTTTGCAACTTGCCGGAAAACAACCCTTGGGTTGCTTCCGTAATATCCAGGACCAAATACCCCCGGTTTTGCAAGGCCGCACGTAAACGGTCTTTATTATCGGTCGTATAAGACCCGGTAAACGTCTTGCCGTGTTCGTCTCTCACTTTGTATGTATATTTAGGCATATATTATCCTCTGTAAATAAAGTTTATTCGTCCGCGGTGGTAATGCTTAAAATCTCGTCCACCGTCGTCAACCCACGAATTACTTTGTGCCACCCGTTGGCACGTAAATTGAGCGCGCCGGAATTGACCGCCGCTTTTTTCAGGGCTACCAAATCCTGCGTTTTATAAATGATGTTACGCATTTCTTCCGTCATGCGGTATACTTCGTAAATAGCACGCCGGCCGCTATACCCCGTCCCAAAGCATTTGGGGCAGCCCACAGCCTTAAAAAACGTCCACGCGTTTTTATCCCGCGGATTTAAGTGCCCTTCCCGAATGATCTGATCCAACATAGCCGAGTCCGGCAAGTGCGGTACCTTACAATACGGGCACAACACACGTATTAAACGCTGCGCCGCCACTAAGGCCAGCGAACTTGCCAACAAGAACGGTTCCATCCCCATATCAATCAAACGAGGAACGGCCCCCAAGGCGTCGTTGGTGTGTAAAGTGGAAAGCACCAAGTGACCGGTTAAGGCCGCTTTTAAGCACGCTTCTGCGGTTTCGTTATCGCGCACCTCCCCTACCAAGATAACATCCGGGTCTTGACGTAAGAAAGAACGCAACCCCGCGGCAAAGGTAAGCCCGATAGCCGGTTTGACCTGCACCTGGCTGATCCCGGCCAGTTTGTATTCTACCGGGTCTTCCAGCGTCATAAAGTTTAATTCACTGGTGCGAATCGTAGTCAGTACCGCGTTGAGCGTAGTAGATTTACCCGACCCGGTAGGCCCCGTTAAGAATATAAGCCCGTGCGGCAAGTTGGCCGCTTCCAAGAAGGCTTTCTTTTGAGCCGGTTCAAAACCCAACCGGTCAATGTTCATCTCGCCGGTTCCTTTATCCAAAATACGAAGCACCAATTTTTCCCCGTACACGGCCGGGCAGACAGACACACGGACCTCGATGGAACGGTTTTGGTAACGGATGGTAAAACTGCCGTCTTGCGGTAAACGCTTTTCGGCAATATCCAATTTAGACAAAATTTTAATACGAGAGATAATGGCATTTACGGCATCTTTGGCCGGGGCGGTACGCTCGTAAAGCGAACCGTCAATGCGGAAGCGCAAGCTGACACGCTCGTCAAACATTTCCAAGTGAATATCGCTGGTACGCTCGGAAATGGCCTGGCGCAAAATGGCGTTTACTTGTTTAACGTATTGGGAAGAGTTTGGGCTGAGACGGTCCAAGTCCAACACACCGCTTACTTCTATTTCCTCGTCACTTTCTGCCGTGGCGGCAGCATCCGTCGGCGCTACAGTTTCGTTTAAAACTTCTTCCAACAAGTTTTTGTTGGAATAAAAAGCATCTATAACACTAAGTAGTTGGGATTTGCTGGTGATGAACGGCTGAATTTGCTTGCCGGACATCATTTTTAAGTTTTCAATTAAAAACAGGTTGGTAGGGTCTAACAGTGCAATAGCCAAAGAGTCATCTTCCATAAACAACGGGATGACCATATTTTCACGTGCAAATTTTTCAGAAATAATCTCTTGTAAATTTTGTTCCCGCTCAGGTACTAAAATGCCGTTTTCTTTAGATGCATACGGAATGGAAAAGTGCTTGGAAAGCGCCACGGTTACCTGTTCTTCCGTAGCAAACCCAAAGCGCAAAATGGCCTCTGCTATCGAAATGTTATTTTGTTTAGCATACAGCCGCGCTTGTTTGTCTTGTTCGGGGGTAATTTTCCCCTGTTCTACTAAAATTTCATTTATTTGTTTGGCCATGCGACTTTGCAACCTTGTTACATAATCCCTGTGCAAACGCAGACGCCCGCCCCCAAGTTTGCGGCCTGGGGGCAGGCAAAGCGCTCACACTTATTCCGCCAAGATGGTAGGCGTAATAAAGATGACTAAGTCAGTCGTGCTCTTTGATTTAGAGCGGCTGGTAAATAACCACCCGAGCACCGGGATTTCACCCAACAGCGGTACTTTGCGGGTTTGATCCGTTTCGCGGGAGGTTAATAAACCGCCAATTACTACCGTTTGCCCGTTTTTCACACGCACCAACGTGGAAGCAGCGCGGGTAGTGGTATCCAAAGCAAAGTCAAAGCCGGAAGCTACTACGTCAGAATACGTAGGTTGTACGTATAAGGTGACGTAACCTTCACGGTTGACTTGCGGGGTCACTTGCAAAGTCAAACCGACCCGTTTACGTTCGGCGGAAATCGTCGTCGTAGCGGTGGCAGTGGTGCTGCCGGAATCGGTCTGCGTGCGGCCTACCGTCGCATCCGTAGAGGTGGTGATGGTAGCCGTTTTGTTGTTCAAGGTGACCACTTTGGGTTTACCCAAGTATTTGGCTTCCCCGCGGGTTAACAAGGCTTTGAGCACAATGTTAAAGGCAGAGAGGTTGAGTACACCGGCTTTGCTGCCGCTATCCGTATCCGAACTGCTGCTAGAGCTGCTGGAATAGTTAGAAGTTCCACCGGAAGCAGTGTCTTTCCTAGAGGGCCAGATCCAGTCCCACCCGTGCAATTTGCCGGTGCCGTCTTTGGTTTTACCGTGGAAGAATTCGGACGTAATTTCGCGGGAAGGAGCCGTAATAGAGGCCATCGTTCCGTCGCTGCCACCGTATTCAAAACCCAAGCTTAAACCGCTGGTTTTGCTGACTTCCACAATTTGGGCTTCAATTAAGATCTGCGGCGGTTTAATATCCAGCTCCGCCAAGATGTTTTCTACTTGCGGGAAAACTTCCGGCACGTCCGTAATAATCAGTTTGTTCGTGCGGGGGTCTACCGCAATTTTACCCACAGGGGACAACATGCTGCCCACAATACCTGTAATCGTGGACCCGGTAGCGTACGAATCGCCACCGCCCATGCGCAGGTTATTGGTCATGCCGTTGCTATCGTATCCGCCATAGCTGGAAGAGCTGCCATAGGAACCGCCAAAATTCATGGACGATCCGCCGGTGGTCACATCCCGCGGCATAATGCTGTTGAGTTCGCTTTGCGCAGAACCCACGCCTTGCAGCGAAATGTAGCTAAGCGTATAAATCTTCGTAATGGTATCGGGCGCATCATTGGAGCGTTTGGTAACCACGTAGCTGTCGCTCTTACCAATACGTTGGTAAGCCAGCCCGTGTACCCGCAACAAGGTATCAAGCGCTTCGCGCACCGTTACACGCGTTAACGAGGCCGTCACTTTTTTATTCGCGAATTCTTCGCTCATAATAAAGTTAATTTTGGCCTGGGTAGTAATGCTGTTTAAGAACGCCGCAATCGGCACATTGGCTACCCGAATGGACACTTTTCTGTCTAAGGGAGAGTTAATTTCCACTTCCTTATACAGGTCCGTGGCGGCGGACGGCGTTTCTACACGCATATCCTCCGTCAAAGCAACGGTATTATCGCTGGGGAGCATCTGGCGTTCCTGCTGAGCAACGGCAGTGCCGGCAATCCCTACGGTGATAACACCTGCCAACATCACTGCTAAACGATTTGTCATCTATCCTCCTGTGTGAGTGTACTACAAATGAACTAAATACTGCAACTGCTTATATTTTTACCTTCTTTACAAATTTATGGCCTTTGTACGAAAATGTAACCGAATCGGCCCCTACAGCTACAATCTTGGCCCCTTTATACGTGTTCCCAATGGTATAGAGCCGGCCGCCAATCAACACTTCTTTGTCAATAATCCCGCCGATATGAATCTGCTCGCGCACCAGCAGCGTAGGGTCTTTAATCAGGGCCAATTCCCGCTGGCGGCGGCGTTCTTCTTCGGCCAAACGTTTCTTTTCCGCCGCGGCACGCTTCTTGCGTTCTTCTTCTTCCAGGCGCAAACGCTGTTGCTCACGGTGTTTAATAACCAAAATGTCATCCGGCGAAAGCATGGGGTCGCGCCGGTTGGGCAGTTCAAACGTAACATGCGGCTTGACCAGTTTGCCCGGGTGAAGAGACTCTTCTTCTTTCTGGGCATACCCCAACACGCAGCTCACCGCTACCAAACACAGCCCTATGCACCCAATTTCGATCTGTTTCATTGCTTCCCCCCACCGGCGGGTGTTGTTCCTTTTTGCTGTTCAGCCTGAATTTTTTGAATTTGCTGATTGTAATCCTTAAACAACTTGGGCCCGTATTTCTCTTGCGGGAAGATGGTATTAAACTGAATACTCACGGTGTTTTCCCCTAAATTGTCGCCGGTTAATTTCACCAAAGAAATATCCGAAACCCGCAAGAAATCGGCCCCATTCTCAATGTCTTCCAGTAAACGGCCCAGGGAAGCATACCCTTGCTGGAACGTAACCCGTTGGGACATCTGCGTATATACAGATCCAGAGGTCTCCGTCACGTTTCCGTCCATATTTGGGGAAATACGGTGATCTTCAAAAATTTTAATCAAACGCCGCAACATCCATTCATTTTTCTGGGAAATGTCCGGGAACAGCGGCTCTAAATAAAGCAACTGTTGTTTATTGTCCAAATACTCGCTCTTGTGGTCTTTTTGAATGGCAATAGCGGCAATTTGGTCTTGTAACACGGATTTCTTTTCAGCCAATTTGCCGCATACAAAACGCACCACTAAGAAAAACGCCAACAAGGCCACCACTTGTTTTACAAACAGCTGGTATTTTCCTTCTTCCAGCGTCGCCTTCAAATCCATCAACCCCCGTTTGGTGTTGGCAATAAACGGGTGGGTAGAAGTATCCTGCGTTTCGGGGGAAAGAGAGGCCGCGCTGCCGGTTTTAAACTGCGCCAGCAACTCTTTAATTTTTTGCGCGGACAAATAACTTTTTAATTTCTCTACGTCAAATGCCATGCTCAATGCCCCCTAGAAGCCGTGGTATTATCACACGTTAACACAAATTGCGTACCGCGCGAACCCTTATCGTCCGTGCCGGCCTGTCTGCGACTGCTGCCGCGGCGGTTTTCGGTCCTGCTAACCGATGTATAACGAATATTTGCATTGCTGCAGAGCCGTTTTAACCCTTCCTGGCGGCCAATCGATTCCCTAAATTGGCTACCCAAGAGCAAATCTTCGCTGCTTTCCCGGCCCGAATCAATTATCCCTTCAATTGTTAAACGGCCTTCCTCCGCCCGTTGGGCTGGGAAAGGAGCACTGAAACCGACTTTAGTGTACCAAATTTTTGAAGGACGTGCTGCCGCTACCGCACTTAAAATGGGCGTTACCAACGGGCTGTTGGTATAAACGGAAGTTAAGGTCTCGTTCTGGGTGCGGATATTATCCAAATTGGATTGCAACTGAGAAGAGGTCATCCCTTCAAAATCTTGTAAAGTTTGGCTATTGGAGGCCGCTTGTTTGAGTTTAAGTTTATAATTGGTAAACAATACCCCCATATAGCTCTTAGCCATAAATAAGAACATCAAACCCGCCAGCACCAACACAATCTTCCACAACATCCAGCTGGCGTTAAACTCGTAGGCGCTTAGACGTTTGCCTTTGGTAAAATCAATATCCGGGGATTTGGTATCAAAAAATTTGCCGCTGGCCCCGATAGCCGCCACTTCCCCCGAAGATTTGGTTTCAATACCAAATACTTCTTTTAAGTCCCATTTACGCACGGGCTTGCGGGAATCCGCCTCCAAGGCGGGTATCCATTGGTCGGTGCGGTAGCCCACAATAACAGCTTCTTCAAAGGGATCTTTTTCCAACTGTTTGGCTACGAACTCGGCACTGTTGGTAATTTCAAAACGACGGCGTTCTGCCGGGATAGAACCGGAAATTTCCACATCCCGCTCCAACACGGGTACCGCCCCATTTAAAAATACAAAGTTGGCATTGTCTTTGCCAAAGAAGGAATAAATCCGGCCAATCTTACCGATGGCTTCTTTATCATTATCAATAAACGCACGCCCTAAAGACAGGCTGGAAGGTTCTACGGAAACTAAATCCAATCCCACGGCGCGCAGGCCTTTTTCCAAGCGGGAAATAATCGTTTTGGTGGTCATGGCAAACACCACTCCTAAACGTTTTTGCTTGGTAGCAGCCGTTTGGAACTCGTATACATGGTAGGCATATACGGCTTTATCAAAGGAGAAATGAATATATTTGCGGGCCTCGTTGGGAATGCCTTCCGCCCACTCCTTGCGCTGCAACGGAATAGAAATGACAAAGTGACGCAGCAAACAAAATTCCGGGGCCAAGCTGACCACTACTTTGGTTGTATTCCACGATTTCTTGGCCGTTACTTTAGACAAAGCATCCTGCCAATACTCCATGGTAAAAAATTCTTCGTTTAAATCGAGCGGTTTTAAGCGGGAGCGGTCCACCAAAGAAACGGGAACCCGGATGAGCGACTCCAACACCACGCCCCCATCCCGCTTGCTGCTTTGGGCTACATAGATTTCATCAATCCCGATGTAAATCCCCAAGCAGTCGGGGTGGGCGTTCATATTGGTGCCAATTAACAATTCCGATAAATTCATCCTTTTTCCCCTGGCTATTTATTTCGTTTCGTAGGAAGCGGTCTCCATGTATTCCTCTTCATAAGGCATACCGTACGGGTTGGTTACCTCGGCCGGGGGCACCTCGTAGCCGGCAGTGCCAGCTGCCATTGCTTCCGACGAAGAAGCCACCGTCCCCGTATCATTGGTCACAATGTTGCGTACCGTTTTGGTAACGGTGTATGAACTGTCCGCGGTGGACGTAGCCTGCGCTTGCTGCGTGGCAACAGCCGCCTGTGTTTGTACCGGTTGTTCCACCGTAGCGGTTACTTCCTCCACCGTTTCTATCCCGCAAAGGCCTTCCATAGAAGAACAATGTTGTACAGTACGGCCGGGCTTCTTCCACAAACGGGCAGCCTTATAATTTAACTTCCCGGAAGAAGTGGTGCGGCGGGTGGCAGCCGGTTTGGCCGGGCATTTACCCGTTTGGCACGAAGGAGCCGGATCGGAGGCACACTTGACAATGACCCGGCGGCGCAAGGTTTGTTTGTTCCCTTGCAAGTCCACCCCGGTCAACACAAAAGTATATTTTCCGCACGGCAATTCCGGCCCGATAATTCCTTTACGACCGTTCCACAAAATCTGGTGATACACCGGTGAAAACCCTTCCAACTGGCGCACTACATAATAGTTCCCGTTGCGGCCGTGCATGACCACCTGCAACACCCAGTTATCCAGCGTGTTCACCGTTTCTAAGACGGAAAAATCCACCGCATACGCTTCCCCGATCGAGCGGTCTATCGCCCGGCAAGGCGGCACAATAGCCATACTGAGCAGCGGGGCTTTCTCGTGGGATTCATTATCCAATAAGCGGGTAGGAAGTTTGGCATCATAATCAAAAACGATAGAAAGACCTTTTAAATCGGAAAATTGTGCGGGGACTTCTTGGTCCACCAACCCCATGTTATAATAAAGTTTCCCTTGAGAAATGCCTCTTTTGGATAAGTAGGACTTAAGTGCCATCGCCCGGCGAATGCTGGGCAGCGTAACGTCATCGGTATAAGAACCGGCCGGTAAAATAACAAAACGGGCGCCTTGCGTTAAAGCCAACAGTTCGTAGACGCTGTTAAGCGTGGGTAACGCATCCGCGCGGAAAGAATTGCCTTGAAACAACACCCCATGGTCAATATCAATAGCGTCCGGTTTTCCGTCGGCACGCATATATAAGTGAACCCCCGGGTTGGAAGCCAAATCAGACACAACCCCATCCATCATCGACTGCAGTTTTTGGGCTGTGTATAAGTTGCGCGCTTCCACCGCGGCGGGGCTGGTTAAATCAGAAAATGTGGTGGCAGACGATTCTGTGTTAGACGGCACCTGCACCACAACTACCTGGTCGGCCGTCGTCAACATATTGTGTTGCCCCATGTCTACTTGGGCTTGTTGGAGTATATCGTTGCTTACTACGCGTAAATCTTGCTGTGCAGCAGTCGTGCCTGCTTGTTCCACGAGAACAGACGGCGTAGCGGACACCAGCACCGTACCGTCGGCGGCGGCCTGGTCCAACGCAGCGGCTTGCTCCAAGGCGGCGTGTTGGCTGGGCACCACTACCCGGCTTTGGGTAGGGCTTTTTTCCCGCACCACCGGTTCGATGCCTTCCTTGACGTATTCGGCCAACTGGCGTTCTTCAATTTGCTCCGTTAACGATTTGGACGAATTGCCCAAAGCTTGGCGCGTTTGTTCCAACACTTGTTCGCCTTCGGTTGCCAAGGTATCTAATCTTTCGGTACCGTAGTTGGCTAAGTTTTCCGTTTGATTTACCACACTTTGGTTGGGCTGGTCGGGGAAACTTACATCCACTTCCACCGGGCTGCGAAGACCGCCCACTCGGTTGTGAATGGCGTTAATGTACTGGTTGGCTTGCGCCACTTGTTGGGCATCGCCGTTCATCAACACATCCACAAAATAATCCATGGCTTTATCCGTGTCATTATTTTGATAGGCAGCAATCCCTTTGCGTAATTGCTTCTCGGCAGAAGCAGCCTGAACCGTAGTTCCCGCCAGCAACAGGCTCCCCGTCAAAAGCAGCATACACCACTTGATTTTTTTCATGTTTGTCATGTAACAAATAATCCTTGCGCTAGAGTTATTTTCTTTTTTTACAACCATACACCGTTATAGGTATTATATAGCAATTTCGTACGATTTGTAAAGTCCTTTTTTATTTTTGTACCGTGCGCGGTTTTCATTCTCTTTTATTGTAGTAAAATTTTACTTTTTTTTCACGGTTTTATTTAACTGCTCCAAACGGGCGCGTACGGAAGGCTGGCCTGGATAGTAGAACTGGGCATCCTCCAGTACCCGCCTAGCACCCTCAAAATCTTCCGCTTGGTAGTACAGGGCCGAGAGTGCCAAATTGGCCCATAAATTATCGGGGTGTTGCGCAAGCACCCGGTGCAGCATTTCCTCCGCTTTTAAATCATTCCCGCCCAACGACAGCACCCGCGCCAGTAAAATTTTCCCGTTATCCTCTTGGGGATATTGTGCAATGTAAGCTTCCAAATTTTCGCGCAGTTTGTGTTGATAGTAGGGCGACATTTTATCAAACTTGCCTACTTTTTCTTGGTAGCCTTGCAAGCGTTTGGCTTGGGTTAACAATTCCGGTTTTTCTGCCGGAGAATACAGCGCGTCCAAGCGGCGGGTTAACTCTTTATCTAACAGATCTACCGCCAGGCCGCGCAAGTAGATATCTTTCGCTTTTTCCACGTCGGATTGTTTTTGGTAAATATCCCCCACTTGCCGCCACAAATCGGTTTGGTAGGGGAACAACACAAGCCCTCTTTCCAACAAATTCATTTCCTCTGCCCCGGCGTAGAGGATGTGTTCTTGCAGCACCGCGGCCAGCAATTCATACGCTTGCAAATGATATGGATGCAAGCGCAAATTTTCTACCAAATAGCGGGTGGCTTTTTTAAAATCCTGCGTGCCCAACGCGGCCAGCGCCGCCTGGTAATAAACCTCTTCGTAATACGCGGCGGCTGCCAAACTTTTTTCAAACGCGGCCAGGGCTTGCGGATATTTTTGCTGTGCCAAAAGTAGTTGCCCCAGACGGAAACCGGCCTCGGTGTTTGCCGGATATAACCGCAGGGAAGCCGACAAATTTTGGGCGGCAGCCTCGTACTTTTGCGCAGCTATTTTTTTCTGCCCGACGAAGGATTCATACTCGCTGGCGAACCACAACCCTTGCCACACTAACACGCCGGCGCATCCGGCCAGTACCATTAACGCCAACGCTTTGGTAGCGGGGTTGGCGCGGATGGGCAATTTGCCTTCTTCCCTTCCCACACCGCTTACTTCCGCACCGACGAGCCACCAAAACATAAACGCCGGCACTACCGCATGCAGTGAGATGTTGAGCAAGTTGTCCACCAGCATGCCTAAAATTCCGCAAAACAGCGCTTGCAAAAGTTGTTTTTTATCGCCTTCTTTTTTATGGGCCGCAAAATCTTTTACTTCCAAAAAAAGTACCATAAACATAAACAGGAATAGCCCTACCCCGACGATCCCGCCTTGGGCTAACTGAAATAAAATTTCATTATGCGGGGCGTTGGTAGTGGTTTTTAGTTCGCGCAGTTCGGGGTATTTCACCAACGTAGCCGGTTGGTGTTGGGCAAATGACATTTGATAATTGCCCACCCCGCTGCCCAGTACCGGACGCGATAAAAAGATTTCTTTGGATGCATCCCACATGAGCAAGCGCTGATGCAGCGATTGGAAAACCCGTTCCTTTTTAACGTCTAGCGATATATCTTCCAACGTCAGCGGGCGCATCTCCAACACGCGGTTTTTAACCGGACTGATGGCGTTGCCGGGGCCGGGCATGTAAATAGAACTGTACGCCACCCCCACGGCGAGCAAAGCCAGCAAAAACACGCGCCCCTTGCGCTGCCAAATCAAGCTGCGAAGCGTCCCAAACATCCACATCATAATGAGCCCGCACACAGCGCCAATCCAGCATGAACGCGCCAACCCAAATGACAAATATAAGATATACACCAGCACCAACAACCCATACACCACAAAGTCTTTTTTACTGTCGGTGCGCATAAAGTAAACCAAGAGCGCCGGCAGCAACATCACCACGGCCGAGGACAAAAAGTTTGGGTTGCCAAAAGTGGAAAACGCTTTGGTAGCAAACTGGTCAATTTCAAACGGCCACAAAAAGTCCAGCCCCAACGCTTGCAGTACCCCGTAACAACACGCCAAAAATACCGCCACAAATAGGAGCACCAAAATATTTTCTTGCGTTAGTTTTTTAAGAACCCGCACGCCCAAATAAATCCCCACAGCCCACAGCGCTACCGCGTACCAATCCCACAGGGCCGCCAGGAACGTTTCCGACGAGGGCGTAGTTTTTAAATGCGGGGCCAAATACCACAGCCCCCCCCACACAAAAAAGAGTAAGATGTAGTTAGTTTTGCTTTCTATCGTACCGGAGAAAACTACATTTTTGCTCAGCACATACGCGCCCACCGCTATCACCAAAAGCAGCGTACCGTAGTTAAGCAAATTGAAAAACAACGTCTGGCGCAACGCTTGCGGCGCGCTGGATACCGCCGAAAGCCACCCCATCACACAGGCCAGCACGTACACAAAAAATGCTAAATCAAAAAAAGTTTTGGTAAATTCGAGCGTGTGCGTGCGCAAAAATTTGACCGCCAACGTACCGTAAATAAAAGCCAGCAGTACATACAAAAGGACGTTCTGCGCAAAGAAAGGGTTGGCGGTTAAGTCGGTAAAAAAGATAAGAGGAACGACCAAAAACGTAGCCGCAAGCAGCACGCGGATGACTTTCATATATACGGTTTCTTTTTGGGGTTTAATTAAATCAAGCATGGTTTTCCTCGCATCCGGTTTTTTATATTTTAGAAATTTCTAACGTCAAACACAAACCCTAAAAATTTGTTACAATAGCTTATCAGTACACCAGGAGGTGCTTACTTACTAAACGATACAATTTAATCTGTTTTTGGAAGCGTTTAAGAAACGCAGTCTTTTGAGAAATTAAAAGTACCATGCACGCCAAAGACAGCCGAATCAGGCATATACGGGCGGCCACCCGTATGTGCCGAATGTTTGCCGTTTGCAAAAATGGCAAATTACGGTTGTTATATTTGGTTTGTGCATAGGCCAGGCATAACAGCCGTTTTATATGTGCCCGGCCCGAAATTAGAAAGGAAAAAACTATGCACACACAAAACACCCGGCGGGGGTTCACGCTCATTGAGTTGTTAGTCGTCGTTCTTATCATCGGCATTTTGGCGGCGGTGGCGCTGCCACAATATCAAAAAGCCGTGGAGAAAAGCCGTTTAACGCAAGCGTTGCAAAACGCGAAATCCCTCCAAACTTGTTTTGACTTATACAAGTTAGAACACGGACTGCCCACCACAGGCAGAGTTTCTTTAGCCGATATGAATTGCTCCATTGAACTATCTTTAGGAGAGTGGGATGATGAAAACAGTGAATATATGGATACTCACTTTCGTTATTACAACCCAGGTTGTAACAAATGGGGCTGCTTTGCCGAAATACACCCCGTTGGCAGTAACGGCTATTATTCCTTGGATCTTAGAGATTCTGAACAAGCAAAAACGTGTTATACGGAGGAAAACGATTTCGGCCGTTATATTTGTAAAAGCCTTGAAAGTCAAGGGTGGGATTACTCGGACAGTCCCTTATAGGACATTTGTAACACAAACCGTGGCCCCTCAATTTGAGGGGCCGCTTGCTATCAGCTAAACTTTTTTAATAAATTGCTTTCCAGCGGCGGCGGGTGAGCTTAAAATCTACCCGGCGGTTCAGGCGCCGCGCGGCAGACGATTGGTCCAGTGTGAGCGGCCGCGTATTGCCGTAGGCGTGGATGCGGATGCGGTCGGCCTGGATACCGCGGCTGACCATATACGATTTGAGCGACGCCGCGCGCGAAGCCGAGAGCCAATAGTTATACTCTTCCCCACCCAGCGAATCGGAATTTCCTTCCAAAATTAAATGTAGTTGGGGTTTTTCGTTGAGCAGAAAAACTACTTTGTCCATAAACGGATAGGCATACTCCGGCGGGCGGATAGAGTCAAAATCAAATACAATAGACGGCAGCTTCATGGACCGGTACATCTGCGTAGGGGTTTGTTTATAGAGCTTATAATTGCGGCGGTCGGCCTCAATCACATACGGGTCCTCCGCCGGGATACGCGGGATTTCATCCGTGTTCTTATTTCCGGCGCACGCGCACACAAACAGGGAAAGGGCTGCTAAAAACAAGTTCCGTAATTTCATAAGGGTATTATAGCAAAATTTCCGAAAAATGTAGAAACATCTTTCGGGGTTGCTTTTTGTGCGCCCCACGCAACATCGCGCCCGCCAAGCACCGGGTCAAATGAACAGTACCCTGATTTGCCAAAATCAAACCAGTTCGCGCCGTAAGTTGAGCGTGGCGTATGTCCAGCTAGACCGCGCGTAGCGCGGCAAGTACGCGAGCGAAAGTCGGTGCGAAATGGAAAGATTTTGGCAAATTGTTGGTCCAGGTATCGCGTAACATCGAGCCCGCCGTTATTATCAACAGCTGTGGATAAGTTGTGCATAACTACCTTTATATATATAATTTTCCCGCTTTTTACAGCCCCTGGTTAGTATGGCAAGCACAGTTACGCTGCCCCTCTGTGGATAAGTTGTTTTTTTTGTGGATAACTTTTAATTTTACAAGAAAACATAATCCTTTTTGCCACGTTTTCCGTCGGGGAATCCCCGGCTTGTTAGCAAAGCCGACTTTTCCACAATTTCTTGGCAAAATGTGGACAACTCCCCCCAAAAACCCTTTTTAGGGCCTACAAACAGGGCCTAGGCATAAACAAGGTCCAAATTTCGCTTGCACTGCGCCCCCAAAACAGGTTTAATAAGTCTATAGATTTAATTAAGGAGTTTGCTTATGACCCTCAAACCTACCAATTTACGTTTTTTGCTTTCGTTGGGCAGCACCAAAATTGTCGTTTTGCAAGATGAAAACAACCTACACGTCTACACCCGCCCGGTTTCCCGGGCCGCCGGCTCACACGACGTAGTGGCCGAACACGTTACCGAAGCCTTGTGCGGTAAATAACCTCCACTTTTATTTTTCCCCCACTTGCTTACGGCAAGCGGGGTTATTTTATTTTTGGGTACAATAATTGTTATAATGAGGGTATGAAGAAATGGTTGCTCGTACTTAGCCTTATGGTATATCCGGCCGTGCCGTTACCGGCCCAAGAAACCCTCGCGCGCGTGTTGCCGCTGTTGCAAAAACCCGCGCCCACCACCCAGGAAACCCAACAAATTTTCCATGTGTTCCGCACCGCCAAAGACCCCAATGTCATCTTTGCCGCCGGGGCCAGCCTGGTTAAAAATCCGCCGGCTAAGCCGTACGAACCCGCACTGTTTAACCAAATCCTCAGCGCACAGGACCCGCTTAAAACTACGTTTTCCGTCATTATTTTAACTTCGATGGGCGCGGCATATGAAGAATTTATTCCCCTGTTGCAAGAAGCGCTTTTGAGCCAGGACCCGGTGCTGCGCGCCTATGCAGCGGCTTCGTACGGGCTGGTAAACCCGACGGACCGCACGTATATTAACGATGTCGTACGGCTGTATATTTTTGACCCTGCCTTTGCACAGCGGGCGCTTAACATTTTAAGTGTAGATGCAAACAGCCAGTGGAAGGTGCTGGCGCAAGCCTCGCAAGATAAAGACCCGCAAGTGCGCGCCGCGGCGGCAGCCTGGATAAGCAACCTGCACACCCCTCAAGCGCTTGAGCAGCTGCTCAAGCGCACCCAAAAAGAAAAAGAACCTACCGTGCAAACCCAGCTGGCCATAGCCTTGGCTGCCAACCAGGAGCAATCCCTCCCGGCCGTGATTGACGGCTTATCTACCGGGTACCGCAAACCGGCCGCCACCACCTACGCACTGGCTTTGGCATTTATGACGGGGCACAGCGTGTCCGCTTTGAAAGAAGCTATTTTATCCACAAACAAAAACCGCCGCATTAACGCGTTGCGCGCCGTGGCATATATGGCGGGGTTGCTTTCCAACCCGGAAGGATTTGCTTATTCCAACGACCGCGATTTTGACCGCCACTTACTTAAAAGTTTGGTCCCGCAAATTACTGCGCTGGCTAAAAACGGATCCAAGGCCGAGCAAGAGTTTGCCCAAAACGCTTTGACACAAATTGAAAGGCTCATGTAATTATGAAAGTAAAAAAACTAGACCCCCGCGCCCAGTTGCCCTTGCGCGCCCACCCGACGGACTCCGGCGCTGATTTATTTGCGCTGCAGCGCACTGTATTGCCCCCGCACACGGTTGTAAAAGTACGCACGGGCATTGCCGTAGAACTGCCGGAAAACACCTCGGGCATTATTTGGGGGAAAAGCTCGGTAGAAAGCAAAGGCATTAAGGCCCTGGCCGGCCTGGTGGATGCGCCATACCGAGGGGAACTGTTGGTGTGTATGTATAATTTAAACGACAGTGAGTTTGTATTTGAA
>CAMVRX010000018.1 GCA_947170005.1 uncultured Elusimicrobium sp. | reverse complement strand
CGGGTCCTTGGCTGACAAGTCGGTCAGCCACCACACAAACTTGGCCCCATGCAGCGCCCACGACGTACGTAAGGCATTAAACAACGCCAGGAAAATAGGCAGCTGGATTAAGAGCGGCAAGCAGCCCATCAGCGGGTTGACGTGGTACTTTTGGTACAACGCCAACGTTTCGCGCTGCAGGGCAGCCGGGTCCTGCTTGTATTTTTCTTGGATGCGTTTTACTTCGGGCTGGATTTTTTTCATCTGCGCGGCCGATTTAAGCTGCATAATGGTAAACCGGCACAAGATGAGCTGCAAGAGGATGGTAATCATAATGATGGCCACCCCGTAGTTGCCCGTCCATTTATAAAACAACTCCAGCACGTTGCGGGCAATTTTCCCCAGCGCGCCAAAGAACCCAAAGGCAATGCTGCGCTCAAAATGATACGGCGCAAACGCCGGGGTTTGGAAGAGCTGGTAGTCCTTCGGGCCGAAATACAGGTGCGAAGTGTAGGTTTTGCGGGTGCCGGCTTCCAGCGTTTCGCCGGGCACGGTAATTTGTAAGCGCGGGCCTTTTAATTCCCCCTCGCTAAGCCCCAGCCATTCTTTTTTGGTGCCGATGACTACTTTTTCGGTGGTCAGTTTGCCCGCCGTAAAATCCTGCGGCACCAGTACCGCTAAAAAGTAGCGGTTTTCCAACCCCGCCCACTGCCAGGGCAGCGTGGGTTGTTTTTCGTTTTTGGTGAAGGTTTCCAGGGTGGGGTTTTTCTTGCCCGCTTCCTGTACCAAGTAAACGGCTTTGCTTTCGCGCTCGTTATCTTTGAGCTCGCTGCGCACGGTCGCTAAGCCGGGGCCGAAGTTAAACTGCCAGTCCGCCAAGTTCACCGCGGCCGCCGTTGTATTATGCACGCTCAGGCTCAGTTGGGCTAGGCCGTCTTCTTGCAGGCGGTAGGTTTTTTCTACCGTTACGCCCGGGGCTATTTGCCCGCGAAAGGTAATCGAGTCCTGCGTGCGGGCCGTTTCGGCAAAGTCTACTTGCGGGAAGGTGGCAAAATAGCCTTCCCCTTTATAAGGGGTCAGGTCCACCGGGCCCAGTTTGTCTTTAAACAAGTAGGTTTTAATGCCGGCACCTTTGGATGAAAACGTCACATCCGCATGCGGCAAGGACAGGGTGATGAGTTCTTCGGCTTGGGGGGTAGCAGCGGGCTGCGCCGGGGTGGCGGAAGCCTGTGTTACCAAAACGGCCGGCTCAGCAGCAAGTTGCTGTTCATGTTGAAGCTGGGCCTGCGCCGCTTGCTGGGCTGCACGCGCGCGCGGCAGCGCAACAAATTGATTATATCCCGTAATCACCAACAGGAAAAACATAGCGGTGATTAGGAACTGTCGGTTATTCATAACACTCCTCTGGGTCGGTTTCACGGGTGTGAAACGTAAGAGGAAGCCTTACGACTAAGGTACCGGGTCATATCCGCCGGCGTGCCACGGGTGGCACTTGCCTAGGCGCTTGACGGCCAGCCAGCCCCCTTTGAACCAGCCGTATTTTGCTACGGCGGCGCGGGCATATTGGCTGCACGTAGGTGTAAAACGGCACACGCCGCGGGGCCCCAGTAACGGGCGCACACACGCGTATGCTCCACCCAATAACCCTAAAACTACTTGGCGAAAAGTATTGCTCATACCTTACTATGGAGGTATTATTTAAGTACGGCGGCCTTGCCGCAAAGTGACAGGAGCGCCTCTTGCGCTGCGTGCACGGTACTTATTCTTTCGCTACTGCGGGGCTTTACAATAATATCTGCCCCGTCTACAATACGGAACCGAAGGGTCCGGAAGGCTTCTCTTAATAAGCGTTTGGTACGGTTGCGCACCACCGCGGTGCCTAGCTTTTTAGACACTACTACCGCAAAGCGCGCCGGGCGGTTTTGGGGTGCATAGTCGCACCACAAACTCAGCCCGCTGTTTTGATATTTAGTGCGCCGGATAATCCGTTCAAAGTCCCTACGTAAGTGGACGCGCGCACGATGCGGCAGACCGTTGGGTAACATGGCTTACGCGGCGCGGATGAGTTCGTGGCGGCCTTTGGCACGGCGGGCGCTAAGTACTTTGCGGCCCCCGGCAGTGGCCA
The DNA here is from genome assembly GCA_947170005.1 of uncultured Elusimicrobium sp. Classification (GTDB taxonomy): domain Bacteria; phylum Elusimicrobiota; class Elusimicrobia; order Elusimicrobiales; family Elusimicrobiaceae; genus Avelusimicrobium. Next base: position 13,896 of record CAMVRX010000018.1, on the reverse strand, counting down.
TACGGGCACGAAAGCCGATGTGTTTGGCACGTCTTCTTTTGTTTGGTCTGTAAGTCGGTAACATAATTTTTTACGCACACTTGCCCTGGAGGGGCACGTGGTGCACTCCTTATATAATTAAAATGGGTCCTAAAACCACACCCATATTATAGCTTTTCTGCACAAACTTTGCAACCGCTATACCGTGCCGACGGATAACTGGGCAGGGGTTCTTCTTGCAGCCCCCACGGTTTTAACGTACCCAGCGGGTAGGTTAAATAACGGTCCAAAAACCGGCGTACGATGTTGTTGCATTTGGCCAGGGCCAGCAGGTCTTGCGGGTCCTGAAAGATTAAATTGGAAAATTTGTCTTCGTGCATTTGCTGCCAAAAACGCTCAGAAATTTGCAGCACCGGGTGGTCCAACCCAAACCCGGCCAGTGTCATCAGCCGCAGTGTAAAAGCCGGGGCAAAAGCGGGGGTCGGCTCGCCATATTCCAGCTCGGTCAGCGCGGTGGTGAGCAGTTCAAATTTTTCGCGGTTGACCTGGTGCAGCGGGGTTAAACGCAGTACCAGTTCGCAACAGTGCAAGGCCAGCGTAGTGCGGTTCAAATCGGCCCGCACACGCGGAAAAACAGAGCGGATTTTCCCCCCCGTTACCGTGGCCATCACGCCGCCGCGTTTGACGTAAAAGCGCATATCGGCCCACACAAACGGTTCCCCCAGCGCTTTTAATTTGCCCGTGGTGCGCGCCACCCCCGGCAAGCGCGCATTGATGCGCCCGTGCTCAGCAGTGTAGACGGAAACAACCCGGTCGTTTTCACGCAACGGCTGACGGTATAAGATAACGGCACTGTCTGTAAAAATCATACTTTTATGATACCAAAATTTGTAAAATATAGCTATGATTACTACGGTTATTTTTGATATGGACGGTACGTTGTATAATACGGAGTTGATTTACTTTGAATGTTACCGTCAGGCAGCGGCCGAAATGGGGTTGGATTTTACCTTTGATTTATTTGCCCAGGGCGTAGGAATCAGCCGCGAAGAAGCCAACAAATTTATCAAGCAACACTTTGGCCAGGATACCGATACGGACCATTTGCAACGCCGCACCTATCAATTAGTAGAGAGTTACTTGCAACGCGGCGGAGATATCCCGTTTATGCCCGGGGCTAAAGAAGCCGTAGCGCTGTTTTACCGGCGGGGCATGAAGCTGGGGTTGGCCTCTTCCAACATTCGCAAATGGGTGGATTTTTATTTGGAAAAAACAGAGTTGGCCAAGTACTTTAGCGCCATTACCACGTGTGAGGACGTCACCCACTTAAAACCCAACCCCGAGGTCTACCTGCGCAGCGCCGCCAAGCTGGGCGCGGATCCGGCCCGCTGCTTGGTGTTTGAAGACTCCGTAGCCGGGGCCACAGCGGCCCTGTTCGCCGGGATGCGTACGTGTATGATTCCCAACATCAAGCGCCCGGACTCGTTTATCCGGCAGCATGCGTTTAAGATTTATGAGTCGTTCAATCAAGTACCCGCGGATATAGACGAACTGCTGCAATAATAACAACACCCCGGTGAAATTGCGAAACGGCGGGCCAGATGCTTGTGAACGACGCCCCGTGATGTTCATTTATACCTCCGCAACCATTTTCCAAATTCTGCTCATTTTGCCGTGACTTGCCCCTTACGTACTTGCCGCACTGCGTGCGGTCCGGATGACGTACGCTACGGGGCAACTTTTCCCGTCAAACTGAGCTAGAATTTGAAAAATCAGCCCACTCTTAGTTTTCCCCGGTGTTTGGGGAAATACTACCCGCTCTACAGGTTGTACGTTAAATCAGCCTACTGAACATTGTACCCGGTGATGTTGCGAAACGGCGGGCGCGAAGTTCCATTGGACGCACAAAATTTAAAAACGAAAGTTTTTTAAATTTTGTTGCTTGCCAGCGATACAATTTTCCATATTTGAGGCAAATTAAAGCTGTTATAAAACACAAGTAAGCCGTTTAACCCAAGCAACACGGTAATTTCAAAATAATTTGCCCCACAACGCGGCTTGCGCTTGCGCAGCATACTTGCCTAGACCGCCCTTTAGGGCGGAGGTATGTAAGCAAGCGCGTAACAAAGTTGTGAGGCAAATTAGGAAGAAATTACACTATACGATATGCTATAATTATAATATGAAACACGGAATGAATTTTCAAGACCTCATCGCCGCCCTCAACCACTATTGGACGAAACAAGGCTGCGTTTTGGCGCAACCTTACGACCTGGAAAAAGGTGCCGGCACCTATAACCCCGAAACTTTCTTCGGCTCTTTAACCAAAAAACCTGTCAACCGCGCGTATGTGGAACCCTGCCGCCGCCCGGCCGACGGCCGCTACGGCGAAAACCCCAACCGCTTGGGTAAGTATTACCAGTACCAAGTCATTATGAAACCTGCCCCGGCCAACATCCAAACCATTTACTTAAATTCGTTAAAAGCCATCGGCCTGGACCCCAAGGAACACGACGTGCGCTGGATTGAGGATGATTGGCAATCCCCCACGTTGGGCGCCTCGGGCGTAGGCTGGGAGATTTGGCTCGACGGTATGGAAATCACCCAGTTTACCTACTTCCAAAATATGGCCGGCTACGCGCTTAACCCCATTACGGCCGAAATTACCTACGGGCTGGAGCGTATTGCCATGTACTGCCAAAAGGTGGACAACGTCTTTGACTTGCGCTGGAACGACACCGTTACCTACCGCGACGTTCACCTGGAACAGGAAAAACAATTTTCCCACTACTATTTTGAAGAAACCAATGTGGACCACTTGCGCCGCTACATCAAAGAGTGCGAGGAAGAGTGCTATGCGCTGTGTAAAAAAGGCCTCTACTTGCCCGCGTATGATAACACGATGAAATTGTCGCAATATTTTAACATGTTGGAAGCACGCGGCGCGATTAGCGTGCAAGACCGCACCAATAACATTACTAAAATCCGCAACTTAGCCAAGGCGTGTGCCAAAGCGTATGTGGAAAGCGTAGAGAAAAAAGAGGAAGTCAAATAATGTTACAAAATGCACTTTTAGAGATTGGAACCGAACATCTGCCCGCCCGCTTTATGGCGCCGGCACTAGCCCAACTAAAAACTTTGGCCCAAACGCTGCTGGCGGAAAAACGCCTGGCGTATGAAAGCGTGGAAACCTTTGGCACGTACCGCCGCCTGGTAGTATTTATCCACGGGCTGGCTGCTAAGTCGGCCGATGAAAAAAAGGAAATCAAAGGGCCGCCCGCCAAACTTTTGAAAACACCCGAGGGGAACTTCACCCCGCAAAGCGCCGGGTTTGCCCAAAAAAACGGCCTTAAGCCGCAACAACTGGTGGTGCAAGAAACCGACAAGGGGCCCTTTATTTTTGCCCGGGTACATATTGCGGGTGAAAAGGCCGAAAAATTACTGCCCGAAATTTTTACGCGCTTGGTGACCGGGCTGGAATTTGCTAAAAATATGGTGTGGGAAGAATCGGGCCTGCGCTACGGGCGCCCGATACGCACGCTCATTGGCTTGTACGGCACCAAAGCTATTTCCTTTAGCGTGGCCGGCGTAAAATCGGGCCGTTATACCCGCCCGATGCTCTCCTACGGCAAAAAACCGATCAAAGTAGAACGGGCCGATAAAGACTATTACGTCAACTTGCTTAAATCACAAATGCCCCCCATTCTGGTGCTGCCGCAAGAGCGCAGGGAGGCTCTCATTAAAAGTGTTTCCAACGAGGCCGCCGTACGCGGCTACCGGGCCGATTTGGACGAAGGACTCATCCAAGAAACCGTTGCCTTTACCGAGCATCCGGTGGCTGTGGGCGGCCATATGGATTTAAAAGCCCTCACGCTGCCGCGCGAACTGATTACCACCGTGCTCAAACAACAGCTTAAAATGTTCCCGGTGGTGGATAAACAAGGCCACTTGCAGCCGTACTTTATCGCCGTGCGCGACGGTTCTTCGGCCAACCAAACCGAAGTGAGTAACGGGTTTAAAAAAGTCATGTCCGCGCGCTTGTCCGACGCTGTTTTCTTCTTTGAAAACGACAAAAAAGAAGGGTTGTCCACCTTCCACCAAAAATTGCAAAACATTCAATTTTTGGAAGGAGTAGGCACCTTGGCAGACAAAGCACAGCGCGTGGAAAAACTGGCGGTAGCCGTCTGTGCCAAACTGGGGCGTGCCGATTTGCAAGAAACCCTTACCTACGCAGCCCGGCACTGTTATGACGATTTAGCCAGCCAGGTAGTGTATGAATTTCCGGAGCTGCAAGGCTATATGGGCGGGCAATACGCCGCGCTGGAAGCCGCCCGGCCCGGGGCTGCCCCTTACCAGGCGGCCGCAGCCAAAGCGATGGAAGAGTGCTATTGGCCGCTGAGTTCCTCTTCTTCGTTACCCACCACCGAGGCGGGCAATATCCTCTCGTTAGCCGGCAAACTTGATACCTTGGCCGGAAACTTTTTAATCGGCCAAATTCCCACCGGCAGCGAGGATCCCTTCGCTCTGCGCCGCCAGGCCTTTGCCGTGGTGCGTATTTTGTTGGAAAACAAGTGGAGCCTGTCCGTGGCCGATTTGCTGGAACTGCTCCGTGAGGCCTACGCCGCACAGTACGGCGCGAAATGGACGGAAACACTCACCCAACAACTTACGGATTTCTTGCGCCAGCGTTTAGCCGTGGTGTTGGAACAACGCGGCCATGCCCCCGCTTTACTGGGTGCCCTGTATCTGTGGGACCGGCAGCCGCTGTGCCAAGTGGAAAACTTAATAGCTGCCTTGGAGCATGTACAAAGCGCGCCGGAGTTTGCGGCCTTGCGCGAAAGTGCCAAACGGGTGCAAAATATTTTGCAAAAAGCAGGGAAAGTGGCTCCGCGCCCGGATGAAAAACTTTTTGAATTGCCCGCCGAGCGCAACTTGTACCGGGTGGCGTGCAACGTCCCTGTTTGCACGGCCCGCTCGACCGAGCAATACCTGCAAGCCTTAAAAAATCTGCACGTGTTTAAAGAACCGTTAGAAGTATTTTTTAAGGACGTTATGGTCAACGTACCGGACGAAAAACTGCGCCAAAACCGCCTGGCTTTATTGGCCTTTGTGCGCGCCCAACTCAACCAAACCGGGGCCGATGTGTCGGCCCTGTAAGGGAAGAAAAAATGAAAAAATTATTGATTGTAGTTTTATGTGTGTGGCTGGGCTTACCGGCCTGTGCCCGGAAGTTTCAAAAAATTCCATTTCTATCCGTAGATGCGAAGGTGCAACGGCAAGTTGCTCAATCTGCGCAACAACTGACGTGGCAAGGCCAGCTGTTGCGTTTGCGCCGGTCCTTTTTGCGCCTGGGCCGGCCTCAAATTACCTTGCCCCCAGTGTATACACGCAGCTATGAGGTAGAAGGCCCGCAAAAACAAATCTATTTTTCGCGTTTGTTCCAGGTGCAGCAAAGCGTCAGCCGCAACCCGGCGTTAGCGGGGTTTACCTTTGTTGCCCCCGTGCCGGAGGATTTAGCGCGCTTGTCGGATGCCAACTACGAAACGTTACACGCTTTTCTAAAAAACAGGCCGCTCACCCGGGTCAAAACCAAGCCTGTGCGGCCGTTTACCTTGTCTGTACAAATTGTAGGGGCACGCAGCGCCTTGGAATTGTGGATGGAAGTGCCTAGCCAAAAAATTATTTTAATGTCGGATAATATGTACTCCACGGCTCAAGCCAAATACGGCTTGCACGTGTTTTAAGCCTTCCCCCCCATTTGTCAAAAAGGGCCCAAAAGACCATTAGGTCCAAAGGCTCTTTTTTTGTGTGCCTAAAACCTCTACAATAAAAGAGTACCCAGGAGGATTTCATGAAAAAAATAAGTGTACTTGGCTTGTGCTTGTTGGCGGGAAGTTGTCTGCACGCCCAAAATTTTGGAATTTGGGATTCGTTTCATCAAGGGCATTCTAACAAATTAGCTGCTTCGGTGGAGCGGGCAGCCGCCAAGCAGCCGCAAAAGTTATCGTGGATGCAAGCAGTGAAACATCAAATAGCCCAGGCCACCCCGCAAGGCATGGTGGGTTTAAAATTTGATTACGTGGTTCCCCAAGCAGACCAATCCCATACGGCCCAAGCGCCGTATAAGCGCATGGTACAAAACCGGGCCCAATACGTACAACACGCACTGACGCAAAACCCTACTTTAAAAGATTTTACGTTTAAAGTGCTCTGCCCGCAGGATTTAACGGAGTTGAAGGGATCGGACGTAAATTATGTCACCCATTTCTTACAAAGCTATTACGCGACGCAAGTAGATCAAAATCCCTTTGATGTACAGGAATATAAGCACTATATGGTGCGGGTGAGCCTGTTAACGGGCGGGCCGACGGAAGTGCATTTGTTCTTTAACTGCTACGCCAAAGAAATGTACTTGGTATATGGCACGGCGCTTTTGCCCAATATTACGCTGGAGGCGCTGCCGCAGCGTTTTTAGCCCCCTTCAACGCCTGTTTTGTGTTTTTTGAGCGCGGTTTTTAGCCGCGCTTTTGTTATTTACCGACGGAAAAAATATTTTTTAAAAAGGGCCTTGACAAATTTCATATTTCCCTTATACTGTGAGTAAGGCAGTTAAACAGCAGTTGGGCGTTGTTGGAATGGGGGTTGTCCCCGCTGCACTTGTAGCGTTTTCCTGTAGGTTAGGCGGCCGGTTGGGGTTACATGGCTGCGGCGCTTATGGGGGGCGTGCCGGAAAGGTGGGTCCGCTGGTTTTCCGGGGGTGGTGCTGAGCCGCGAGGCGCCGGTTGTGTGGGTGTAAGTGGCACGTTGTGGGGGTTGATAAATAGCTTCGGCTTGCGCAACGGGTACAAGAACATAAGTCCTGGCTGATACGATGTGGCGGACTAGGAGAAATGATGCATAGTTGTTGCTGAACCTCCTTTTAGTTGAAGAAACTAAAAGGGGGTTCTTTTTTCGGCCTAATTTGCGGCGATACTTTGTTGCAGCCTCGGTCGGATACCTCCGCGCTGACGCGCGTGCTACGACAGTATACCTTCCTCGGCTGCGCCGCGTCTGGCCGCAAATGAGTTTGAAAAACTTTTCCACCTACATTTCTACCCAAAGGGGTTCTTTTTTCGGCCTAATTTGCGGAAACACTTTAATATAAAAAAATACGCACCTGGTAAGGTGCGCAATATCTGCTCAAGTCCGTTTTGCTAATCTAACACACTGGGCAACGGCAACGAATCGTCCGTAGAAACCGGTTCGGCCGGCTGTGCCACCCCGGCCTGGGTTTCTTCGTCTTCGTCCGGCATGGGGGTTAGCGTAATTTCTTCGTAGGAATCATCGGGTAATGCTTCAATGGTTTGCTCCGTTACTACGGCTGTTTTGCGGGCAGTTCCCGCTTGCTTAGAGGCGGCAGCGGCGGGACGATCCCCTGTACCACCGTAGCGGTTATCCGGGTTCCACCAAGCCGGCGGATTTCCGGCACAAGCGCTCATCCATAGTCCGACTAAAAACAGTCCCACGATCTTCTTCATAGTTATATTATACTTCTTTGGACAGCGTATCGGCAAGCCGGGCGGCCCGGTATAATTCCCCCGCCCGGTAACTGCTGCGCACCAGCGGGCCGCTGGCCACGGCCTTAAATCCCAGGGATAACGCCTGTGCTTTCCAGGCGGCATACTCGGCGGGTTCGGGGTAGCGTTGCACCGGATAGTGATGCCGGGAAGGGGCTAAGTATTGCCCAATAGTTAACATATCCACGCCGGCTTGGCGCAAATCTTTCATCAGCTGGGTAATTTGCGCATCCGTTTCCCCCAGCCCTACCATAAATCCGCTTTTCGTGAGCAACTGAGGGTTTCTTTTTTTGACGTTTGCGAGCAAGGTCAGGCTGCGCGTATAATCGGCCCCAATACGTACGTGCGGGTACAGGGCCGGCACCGTTTCTATATTGTGGGCCAGCACATTCGGCCCGGCGGCCAATATCGTTTGCAAAGAGGTTTCGTTGCCCTGCAAATCCGAGATTAACGGCTCCGTCTTGACCGCAGGGGTACTTTGGGCAATGGTTTGTAACACCCGGGCAAAGTGAGCGGCCCCGCCGTCCGGCAAGTCGTCCCGGGTGGGCATGGTCAGCACCGCATAGCGGATTTTCCACTGCTTAATGGCTTGTGCCACACGCTGCGGCTCGTTTTCATCCGGCGGCAGCGGGCGTTTTTTATCGACCGCGCAAAAGCGGCACCCGCGCGTGCAAATATCCCCCAACACCATGAAGGTGGCATCCCCGCAGTTAAAACATTCGCCGCGGTTGGGGCAGCGGGCCGCGTGACAAACGGTATGCAGTTCCTGGCGGCGAAGCAACTTTTCGGCAGACAGTGCCTCTGCGCTGCGTAACGCTGCTTTATTTTTACCGACTAATTCTTTGAGCCACTGGGGCACAGGTAAAGAGTTCATATTTACATTATACAAAAAGGTATAATATGAATAGAGTTTATGAAAAAAATTTTCCTAATTTGTTGTTGGCTGGGGTATGCGTGCGGCGCCTGGGGCGAAGCGTACACCGTGGAGGAACGGCTGCAAGAGGCGGCCGAGCTTTATTTTGCTGCCCAACCTACAGAAGCTTTGCAAAAATATGTGACCCTTTGTAAAGAAACCCAAAACCGGACGGCTTTTTTAAACGCTATTTTTATCGCCATGGAGCAAAGTAAACCCAAAGAAGCCGTGGACATCGCACTGGAAGCCTACCGGCTCTACCCGCAAGATGATGAAGTGATTGAAATGGCGGCCGAGGCGCTCTTGTCCGACTGACAATATGCCGCGGCCGAGCGCATCCTCTCTTTCCTGCCGCAAGATAACAACACCGCGGGGTTTTTCCACATCAATTTGGCACGTGCCCAACTGGGGTTGGGTGAAAAAAAATTAGCCAAGTACAATTTAGAACAGGCGCTTTTGGCTGCCTCTCACCCCAGTTTAGCCAATTTTTTACTGGGCCAGCTCTACGAAGAGGAAAAAAATTATAAAGCCGCCGCCAAAGCCTATGGGCAAGCCGTCGAGTATGACCACCAGTTTACCGAAGCACGCATCCGCTGGGCGCGGATGTTGGAACTGTCCAAGCAGTACAATGAAGCCTACCGGCAATATAAGATTCTATTTTCTACCGATAAAAAAAATACCCGTGCCGAACAGGCCATGGCCCGTATCCAATCCAAAGTCACCAAACCCTTGCGCGAAACCCCCACCGGCCCGGCGCTGGTGGAACATTCGGACGTACAACCCCTGGTACTCCCCCCCGGCCTGGAAACCCCGCAAGAAATTAAAATTGGGCTGGGAACGATGGCCAGCGGCAAGCCGATGCCTTGTACCCACATTACGTTTAGCCCTTCGCACGCCTTCGTAGTGAAAAACGCCCAGGGCAAACAGATTGCCGCCGGAAAAGCGGGCGAAATTTGGCAAGCAGTGTTGGAAAACCGCCAAACTTTTTTAATTTCCCCCCAGCACAAAAAAATTGAGTTTAAAAAATCGGCCACGGTAATCCCCATGTCCGACAACCCCACCCAGGCCGCTACCATCATTATTAAAAATTTAACCAGCGGGCCCGGCATGAGTTGGGAAAGCAAAGGCAACAAAGAATATCGCGGCAAATTGCAAATTTTGCATACGGCCGGTAACAACTTGGTACCCATCAATATCCTCACATTAGACGAGTATGTGCAAGGCATTATTGCGGCCGAAATGCCGGCCGGGTTCCCCCAGCAAGCGCTGCGCGCGCAAGCGGTCCTGGCGCGCACGTATGCGCTTAAACACCTGGGCAAACATAAATACTACGGCTACGATTTATGCGACAGTCAAAACTGCCAGGTTTACCATGGGGTTAATGCCGAAACGGATGAAGGAAACGCCGCGGTAGAAAACACCTTAGGGCAAACGCTTGCGTACCATAACAAGCCCATAGAAGGCGTATTTTCGGCCAACTGCGGCGGTGCTACCCAAAGCGCCAAAGATGCCGGCTGGAGTGAAACCCCTTATTTGCAAACCGTGTCGGATTACCAAGAATTTGATTTTGAAAAACTGGAGCCCTATCATTTCAAAGCCTTACTGCAATATCCTTCGGCCGCTTACAGCCAGTACAACAAACACGTCAGCCCGGCGGCCTTCCGGTGGGCCCGGGTAGTGAGCGAAGAAGAATTGCGCGAAGTCATTAAAAACCAAAAAAAAGATATTGGCCCCATTACGGCCCTGATTCCCTTGCAGCGCAGCCGGGCCGGCTATGTCACTAAACTGCTTGTAAAAGGCACCCAAGGGACTGTGACGCTGCATAAAGAGAATGTCATCCGCAATAACCTAAGCCTGGGGATGCTGCGCAGCAGTTATTTTATTGTGCAGCCTAACTATGAAAACCGCCGGCTGAAATACTTTGTGTTTTACGGCGGCGGCTGGGGGCACGGGGTAGGGTTTTGCCAAACCGGGGCTGCCGGCCGGGCCGATGCCGGCCAAACGTATCCGGAAATTTTACATCATTATTTCCCGCTGGCTCGGTTAGACTCGCCCCTCTAAACCGGTCTGCTTTTGCGCCGCACGGCGCGTTGTTTCCCCGTAGGCAGATTTAACGGAAACGAAGATTTTTTTACGCCTAAAAATGCTATCATATTAGTTGGTAAACTTTACTGGAATAACTAAACAGGACCTGGAACACATTTGAAAAACCTGGGTTTTTGGCTATAGTATGAATAATACCTCTCTCATTAAATATCCGGGCGGAAAAGAAAGCGAATTGAAGTACATACTTCCGAATTGCCCAAAGGTGTATAAGCGGTATTTTGAACCGTTTGTAGGCGGCGGAAGTGTATATCTGAATATAAAAGCCGAAAAATATTACATAAATGATAAATCCGAAGATTTAATCAATCTTTATGAAATGATACAAAGCCAGGATAAGGATTTTTTTCTGTGTTTGGAACAAATTAACCGTAATTGGAAATTGATAAGCCGCGTTATTGAGAACGACAGTACAATTTTCTTGGACATGTTTGATTCTTTCAAAGATAACCAAAAAAGTATCAGTGATGTTAGACGAGACCTTGTGGTGTATTTGTCACATAACAGAGCTATTTTTAGGAAGATGCTTTCAACTTTTTTCAACTATTATGCCAGTAATTTTACTAATGAAATTATAGCAAATGTTTCGAGAAAGTTTATATGTCTAAAAAAATTTTATGATAACAATATTCTAAATCCCGAAGATATTAAAAAAAATATCGAATGTGGTTTTAAAGCTGCTTTTTATACTCATTTCAGATTTTTGAACAATAAAGCTACCGAAATAGAGTTATCCGTTGCAGCCAAAACAGCCATATATGTTTTTTTGAGAGACATGTGTTACTCTTCTATGTTCAGGTATAATAAAAAGGGAGATTTTAATGTTCCTTACGGCGGTTTGTCCTACAACGGGAAAACATTTGATGATAAAATTAAACAATACAGAGACAGTGCTTTTATAGAAAAGCTCCGCGGAACCGAGATAGACTGTTTGGATTTTGAGGATTTCCTCTTAAAGAATGATGTAAAGAAAGAGGACTTTATTTTTCTTGACCCCCCGTACGATTCGAATTTCAGCTGCTATGATAAAAACAGTTTCGGTAAACAAGAACAAAAAAGACTCTCCGAATATTTAATACATTCGTGTAAAGGTTATTTTATGCTTGTCATAAAAAATACGGATTTTATAAAATCGCTTTATCGCGAAAATAGACCATGTGCCAATGGAAATCAACTTAAAATAAACAAAATCTCAAAAAAGTATCGCGTCTCTTTTAAAAACAGAAATGATAAGGAAACAGAACACTTATTTATAACAAATTATTAGGGGGATTTATATGCATACGGAACGCCAAATCAGACAAGCCATAAGACCCTTGTTGGAACTATACGGAAAGCTCAATACAACTGAAATCAAGAAACATTTAGGAGAGGTTTTAGAATTTGATGACGAAGATAAAACCCCTTCTAAAACAAGGAAAGAAATGCTTATTATCCAACGGATAGGAAATATTGTGGCGCACCAATCCGAGGTAACAAAGTATTATAGAGAAGGTTTTATTGTAGATAAAGGAACAAGTCCTGCAACCTTTTATGCGGTAGTTGGATTGAAAAAACCCAAAAAATTAAACCAAGACGAGATTGTACGAAGGCAAACAAAAGCCCGGTCCCAAAATCCCAAACAAAAAAAGTATAAAAAAATCAATTGGGAATATGAGAATGAACGGAAAACGGTCATCGGAACAATGGGAGAAGAATTTATAGTAGAATATGAACGGGAAAAAGTGGCTGGTTTTGACAAAAACTCTATTGATAGGGTAATTCATCTTTCTGCCTTACAGGGAGACGGTTTCGGTTATGATGTTGCTTCTGTTGATGAACAGGGAAACACCATGTTTATTGAAGTAAAAACAACGAAAAATTCCAATCCGGATACTCCCTTCTACATGAGTTTAAACGAAAAGAATTTTTTTGAAGAGCATATAGACAATAACACCTTTGTATACCGTGTTTACAGTTTTAATGAAGATAACAGACACGGTCTTATACAAAAAATTTGTGCAAAAGATTTAATTGCCAACTATAGTTTTGATCCAATAACATTTATGGTTCATAAAAAATAAAAATCTTTAAAACATACAAAAAATATATCTTTCATTCCGCTTTTGCCGGCCAAAATTGCCATATTAAAGTAAATTTGGTATAATATGTCAAGGGATTTTTGGTTATGCAGCGGGAAGAAATATTGCTTTCAAATTTTTACGACGTACAAGCTTCCCTGGCTGCCGCGTGCAAGCGCGCCCACCGTGACCCTAGCAGCGTCACCTTGCTAGCCGTTACCAAGTATGCAAAAGATGAGGATGTACTGGCTTTGCTTCGCAAGCATCTGCTGCAAGATGTGGCAGAATCCCGCGTGCAGCAGGCGTATGCCCGGTGGCACCAAAACCCGTTGTTTGCGCCTTTTACCCAGGTCAAAAAGCACCTGATTGGGCATTTGCAAAAAAATAAAGCGGCTAAAGCCGCTGTGTTATTTGACTGGATTGATTCGTTGGATGATTTTGAGACGGCCCGCTTGCTCAGTATCCACGCGCCGCAAGGCAAAATATTGCGTGCGCTGGTACAAATAAAGCTTACCGATAAAGCCAGCCAGTCCGGCTTGCCGCTAGCGCAGGCACGCCGCTTGGCAGCCCAATTAAAAGGGGCTTTTGCCAATGTGCAAATATGCGGGTATATGGCCGTAGCCCCCCAAGGGGCCGGCGAAAGTGCTTTGCGCCGCTTGTTTGGGCAAGTAGCCGATGCATTTAAAGCAGATTTTCAACAAGTACCCCATGCACAACTTTCGCTGGGAATGAGCGAAGATTTTGTATGGGCGGTGGAGGAAGGGTCCACCCTGCCGCGTATCGGCAGTTTACTTTTTAACCGGAATTTGGAGGGGATATGATTATTAAAGTTCGTTTAATACCAGGGGCACAGCGCAATGAAGTAATCAGCCGCATTGGCAGCGTGCTTCGGGTAAAGATTAAAACTAAAAAGGTAGATGATGACCCCGCCAACGCTATGATGAAAACCTTTTTAGCCGACTTTTTTAATGTAAAAGAAGGCAGCATTATTTTGGTAAAAGGGGCCAAACGGAAAGAAAAAACGATTGAAGTGCGCGACAAAAGCGAAGAAGAACTGCGCCAAATTATGGATTCTATCCCGTAGTTTGCCCGGGCATTATCCTTTGGTATATCTAAAAACGGCACCTATACAGGTGCCGTTTTTATGCGTTTACTACCACAAATTACTTCTTATATTCCCGCTTGAGTTCTTCCGCCAAAATATTGGGCGATACATTCCCCACTTTTAAAAGCAACAGGTTGCCGCCCTGTTTGCCTTTCTTGAGATAAGGGGCGGCGGCTTTTT
>CAMVRX010000017.1 GCA_947170005.1 uncultured Elusimicrobium sp. | reverse complement strand
TGCCCCGCAGGTTGTAGTGCGGGGTGGCCGAAGAGCGGATGAGGGGGGATTAAAAAAAGGATCTCTTTATAAACACCCCCTCACCTGTCCTAGCGGGCATCCTCTCCCTCCGGGGGCGAGGAAAACGACGGACGGTTTTACGCTCATTGAACTGTTAGTTGTTGTCCTAGTCATTGGCATTTTGGCGGCAGTAGCCGTGCCACAATACCAGAAAGCGGTCATTAAAGCAAGGTTTGCCGAAGCGATGACTAATTTGAAAGCGATTGCGCAAGCGAAGGAAGTATGTCAGCTTAGCAACGCGGAAGAATGTGACTTCGATACGATAGATCTTGATTTGGGAGAAGATGAGTTTGAAACCGAGGCCACGAGGACAACCTCTAATTTTGTGTATTGGGTGAAAAATGATGCTTCGTTTGTACCGACAGCTCAATATAAAAAAGAGGGTGTTTGTTTGTGTCTGTTTGATGACAGCAAATTTGTAGTAAAGCAAGGACAGGATTGTATGTACGGGGATTCTGTATCCTACAACTATGCACAATTATTAAACATACCGGATGCAGACGATTTTGATGCGGAAGACCCGGAAGCAAGTTGTGCATGCTGTTAAAAATTGTACAACATCACAGAGGTTGTTAAAATTATAACTTTACGGGGAGTTTGCCGACGGGTTCAATCGTCCCCATCACACACTCCGCTGCCGCTTGCTGAAAAATGGGCGAAGGGCTAAACGCCAATAGCTGGCCTTGTGTGTTTACGCGGGCTGCTGCCCACGGGTTGCCAAAGCAAATCAGCAAGGTGCGCCGTACGTTTTGAACCGCTTTGTTGACAAGGGCGGTTTCTTCGTCCGTCAGGCCGATTTTGCCGGAAAAGGGTTTGTAGCGGCGCCAAAACAAGATAATGAGCGTGTCGGTTTGGGCGGGGTCCTTGAACTCTTCGGTTAAAATGCCGTAGGCGCGCAGCGTGTCTATAAACGGGACGGATGAAATGTTTTCGTCATTTCCTACATCCAACAAGTGTACGGTTTCGCCGGGCTCTACCGGTGGGAAATGCCCCAAGGGGACCAGCGCTTTGCGGGCTACGCGGCGGATGAAATCTTCCGGTTGCAGCGGAGTTCTTTGAGCAGTGGCGGCCAGTTCATCGGCTTGTGCGCACAGCTCGTTTAGCACGCGCCCGGCGCGCTTTAAGACTTCGTCCGGGAACACTTGTGCCTGTAAAAATTCAATCAATTCCATCGGTTTTTCGGGCACCAGTAAAATATGTGCCCCGGCGTCCAGGGCTTGCAACGCGGCTTGTTTTTCATCCCCCAGGGCTTTCATTAACAAGGCATCCGTGCATACGCAGCGCGTAAAACCCAAGGTTTGCTGCAAGAGGTCATGAATAATCGTTTTGGAAAGAGAGGCCGGGTTTTTATCGTCCAGCGCGGGGACCAGTAAGTGGCCCGCCATCACGCTGTCAGCCAGCGGCAGAAGCTCTTGAAACGGGATGAGCGTGGTGTGCTGAAATTGGGTGATCGTTTCCGTTACTACCGGCATGGCCAGGTGAGAATCGGTAGTGGTATTGCCGTGGCCGGGGAAGTGTTTTAAACAGTTTAATACGCCGCCTTGGCGCAAGCCTTTCATGAACGCTTTGGCCAGGCGTGTTACCTGTTGCGGGTCCGCCCCGAACGAGCGTGTATTGACGATGGGATTGCCGGCATTGTCTGCCAAATCCACCACCGGGGCAAATACCCAATCCACCCCAATTTGCAATGCTTCGCGCGCGGTAATAAGGCCTTTTTCAAACGCTAAATTTTCGTCGTTGGCAGCCCCTAAGGCCAAGTTGGAGGGTAACAGTGGCGCATCCGGCAGCCAACGGCCCAGGCCGTCCTCATAATCGGCTGCGATTAGCAGGCGCGGCAGTGGCGAAGCGGCCCGCAGCTTGCGTGTAAGGGTGGCTACTGCTGTTTTGGTGCCGCCGTAGAGGCAAAAACCGCCTACGCCCGCGCGGGCTAACGCCAAGGCATCCTCTTCGGGCGTTTTGCCGAACCAAAAACCGGGAAATACCAAACGGGCGGTGTCTAACATAGTGTTACCTTCCCTAAAATAGCTGTTTTGCGCGCGCCGGTAGCACGGGCACAGTGGTTGGGTTTGCGCTGCAAGTTCAGCCACGCAAACAGTGCAAATGCGGCCGCTTCTTTGGCTTGCGGGTCAATGCCGTAAGCGGCGCACGTTGTGATTTTGACGTGCGGTAAAAGCTCGCGCAGCAAGCGCACCAGCGTTTGATTATAACATCCCCCGCCGCTTAAGATGAGTTCTTTTTGCGCGGACAGGGGAACAAAACGGCGAATGCTTTGTGCCACGGCTGCGGCCGTAAAATAGGTAAGCGTGGCTAGTAAATCGTGCGGATTTTTTTGTTTAAAGTAACGCGTCAAATAGGCGGGCCCAAACGTATTTTTATCCAAACTTTTAGGAGGGCGCTGCCGGAAAAATTTTTGTGTGAGCAGACGGCGCACAAGCGCTTTATTCGGCGTACCCTTGGCCGCTAACGCGCCGTTTTTATCAAACGGTTTTTTGAAATGTTGCTGGCAAGCCAGGTCTATTAGGGTATTGCCGGGGCCGCAATCAAATCCCTGTGTTTTGACGGTTTTGCCTACGATAGACAAGTTGGCAATTCCGCCGATATTTAAAAGCATTTTGGGAGCCGATTTGCCAAAGATAAATTCATCAAAAAACGGGATTAAAGGCGCGCCTTGGCCGCCTAACGCTAGGTCCATCGCGCGAAAGTCGCTTACCACCGGGCAGTGCAGTGCGGCCGCCAAAAACGAAGGTTCCCCCAGCTGTAACGTGTTGGGGGTTTTGTCTTGCGGGCCGTGATACACCGTTTGCCCGTGCATACCCACCGCGGCAATTTGGGCGGGTAACACATGAAATTCTTTTAAAAACCGTAGCACGGTTTTAGCGTATTGGGCACCAATTTGGTAGTGCAGCTGGCTCAGGGCCGGGGCCGTTAAGCAAAAAGCGTGTAGCAACTGTTGCTGGAATTTTTTATCGTACGGATAATTTTTGAAATGTACGATTTGAAAGGGACGGGGTGCAATCGCGCAGACGGTAAGACCGTCGGCACTGGTGCCGCTCATCAAGCCTAAAACCAGTTTATTCATCTAACGCCTCCGCTAAGCGGCCGCCGGATTTAGCTAACGTGCGGCGGGCTTGCAAACGGGTATATTGTTTGCGGTGCATGACGACGGCGGTTTTGACGTTTTTGCCCGAGGCCGCCAGCAGGCGGCGGGCGGTTTTTTCGTCCGTGGCGCACAGGGTGCCAATCAGCCGCAGCGCGCGGGCGGTTAGTTTTTGGTTGGTGGCTTGTACGTCCACCATTAAGTTGCCGTACGTTTTGCCGCACAAGGCCATGGCCCCGGTGGTAATGGCATTGAGCGCCATTTTAGTAGCGGTGGCGGCTTTTAAACGGGTGGAACCCGTTAGGGCTTCCGGCCCGGTGGATAAATAAATGGGTAAGTCAACAAACGCGGTATTTGCGTGCGGGTTGCACGAAACAAGAGCCGTTTGGACGCCTAATTGCCGGGCTTTTTTAAGCGCACCTTGCACATAGGGGGTGTTGCCGCTGGCCGTTAAGCCAATAACCAGGTCGCCCGCGCGGGCGTGTTGAGCTACGTCGCGCGCACCCTGGGCGGCGTTGTCTTCGGCACCTTCTTGCGAGCGGAACATGGCCTTAGGTCCCCCGGCAATCAGCCCGATAATTTGCGAAGGCTTTGTCCCAAAGGTAGGCACGCATTCCACGGCTTCTAAAATCCCTAAGCGCCCGCTGGTGCCGGCCCCGATAAAAATAATTTTGCGACCGGCGGTGTACGTGCGGGCAAAGGCCCCCAGTACCGCGGCAATTTGCGCTGCGGCCTGTTTGACGGCGCGTGCTGCGTTAAAATCTTCGGCGTTAAATACGCGGGCTAATTGGCGCGGGGAAAGAGTGTCTAGGCCGGCCGTGCGCGGGTTGGGCTGCTCGGTAGGGGGGAGTTTCATTGGGGCTCCTGCCGGGCGGCTTCGGCCCGGTCAATTGCTTGAATATGAAAACAAAGCGGTACAATGGCAAAGGTAATTAAGCTAATCAAAAACGCTACCCAAAAGAAGGCCTCATAGCCCAGCGCGGCTTGCAACTTGCCTGAGAGCATGGAGGGAACCATCATCCCCAGGGCCATAATGCCCGTAGAAATAGCGTAGTGGGAAGTTTTGTATTTGCCTTGCGAGACATACATAATAAAAACCGTCAGTGCCATGGCGGCCAGCCCGTAACCGAAATTTTCCAGCGTAATCAAAACGGCTACCACGGCCAGGCCCGGTTTGACAGCGGCTAAATACACATAGAAAATGTTGGGCAGCACCAACGCAGCCGCTAAGGGCCAAATGCATTTTTTAAAACCGAATTTGCCCAGTACAAAACCGCCCAGTAAGTTACCCGCGATAATGGCCCCCAGCCCCAACGTGCCTTTAATAAGACCGAAGTTTTGTACAGAAATACCCAGGGCCCCTTCTGCGGTGGGTTTTAAAAGGAACAGCGGAACAATTTTTTCCAGCAGGGCCTCGCCAAAGCGAAAGAGTAAAATAAACAGCAAAATATAGAGGATGTTGGCTTGTGAAAAATAACTGGAAAAAGATTCTTTCCAGGCGCGCGCTTGCGTAACAGCGGCGGGTTTGTCCGCAGCGGGCTTGGGTAATAGCACGCTGTGGTAAACCGCGCAAACAGCAAAAAATACACCCAGTACGCCGAAAAACACGACCCAGTTATAGGGAAAAGCGACACCGTGCTTAGTTAAATATCCCGCCGCGGAAACTAAAATGCCGCTGCCTAAAATCATAGCTAAACGGTAAAAAATGGTGCGGACCCCCACAAAATAGCTTTGCGCTTGGGCGTTGAGAGCGAGCAAATAATACCCGTCGGTAGCAATGTCCAGCGTGGCTGACACAAAAGCGCCGATAAAAAATCCGATTAAAGATAACGTAAAGAAATTAAAGTTTGCTTGCGGTGCATGTGAAACCGCATAAAAACAAATAAGGCCGGCCAGGGCCAGCAGCACCGCGCTCATAGCGCTTTGCGCGCCCAACAGCCAGCGGCGTTTGGTGGAACGCGCATCCACCAGCGGGCTCCAAAACATTTTAAGTACCCAGGGTAGATAAAGCCAGCCGGTCCACAGGGTGATTTGTTCGTTGGAATATCCCAGTGCACCGTACAAGATGACCGAAACCGTATTGATGATAATGTATGGGAAGCCTTCGGCCAAATACAATGTGGGAACGAATGCCCAGGGGGACTGTGTCATTTGAACGAATACCCTCCGCCCAGGAAACGGGCTACGGGCTGGGTGGTTTCGTGTTGCTCAAAAATCATTTTGATAATAGCCGTAAGCGGGACGGCCAACAGGGCACCCATCACGCCCCATACCAAGGCCCAAAAAATTAAACTGGCGACGACGACCAGCGGGTCCAGGTTCATGCCTTTACCCAGCCAGCGGGTTTCTAAGATGTTGCCCACTACAAAGTGTACGGCTACCAGTAAGACCAGCACCAACAGCATGCGCCAGTCACACCCATATTGCAAAAACAACACCGGCAGCGGCGCTACCGTGGCGATGGACGGACCAATGTTGGGGATGAAATTTAAGATAAAAGTAAGTACGGCCAGCATGAGGGCCAGCTCGGTCTTGACACTGATAAGCACCAGCCAGGTACATACGGCTGCCAAGATGGAAACACCGATTTTAACCAGCAGATAAAACGAAATTTGCTTTTGCAGTTTGCTCACCAAAGAGGGTTTCTCGGCAGAGGCTTTTCCCATAAAAATAAAGATTACAAACAAAGTTACCAGTAAGATATTGGTAACCAGCGAGACGATGAGCCCGCCCACGCTTTTTACCATATTAAAGACAGGGATTTTGGCAACCGAGTCGGTAATAAACTGGGCGTTGATGTGCAGGTGGTAGGTGGCGGCTTTGGCAAGGATCCAGTCCAGGCTGTCGTTGAGACGGTCGGCGTAAATGTCGGCGCCGGCCACAAAGCTTTCAATGGAGCTGGAAATAAAAGCAATAGAAGTGGTGATGACGGCCATAAACAAGACAAAATTAAGGATAATACCCAGGTTGTAAGGTATTTTCCAGTGGCGGCTGAGCCAGTTGGCCGAAGCGTTAGCTAACATAGAAATAAACAACGCAATTACAAACGGCATCAGCACTGTTTTGGTGTATACGAGTACCCACGTCGCAGCGCTGGCCGCTAAAATCATTAAACAAACCGTGTTAATAGGTGCAAATTTAGAAGTAGTTTCGTTCATAAAAATAGTATAGCAAAAAATCAGCAGCTGCGCGGGCATTTGCCTTTTATGCTATAATGAAAATATCTTTTTAGCAGGAGGAAATAGCTGCACTAGGACGATTTAATTACAATTTGAAGATTATTTGTTGGAAGTAGAGGGAAAGCCTCTACAGCGCCAGGCGCAGTTTGCGCAAGGCACATTCGAGTCCGCAAATATCGCTTGCTTTTACCTGCCCTTGCGGGCAGGTGAACGGCGATTTGCACGGGTTACTCGAATGGCTCAGGCAGTCGTCGTTTTTGTTGTCCTGGGCCCGAGTATAACGGGAGGTGCATTATGCACTTGCAAATAAAACGAGGGTTTACCCTCATTGAGTTGTTGGTAGTGGTGTTAATCATTGGTATTTTAGCGGCGGTAGCTGTGCCGCAGTATCAATTTGCGGTAGAAAAAGCACGTATGAGTGAAGCGGTGTTAACGCTTGAAACAATTCGTAAGAATTATCAAACGTGCTTACTGGAACATTCAGTAGAGATATGTGATGATAATTTACTGGACGTAATGGCAATGGATATAGAAACAGATACCAAGGATTGGCATTATGAAATAAATGACACGCAAGGGATGTTTGAGGCACGGCGGACTTCTGGGCCAGGATATACCCTTAAAATGTGGGTGTCTTCCGGGGGAGCTGAAGTACCTATTATTTGTGCAAATAGCTGGGAAGAGCCGGATGATTGTGGAGATGAATGTTCCGAAGACCAAATGACGGAAATTAAATTTTGTCAAAAAATTTGCGGGTCTGATGAGTGCGAGTTATAGAACTATATCGTTCAATTTTATCGTGCCTAGTTAGTTTATGTACTACTGCAAATAAAAGCACCCCATACGGGGTGCTTATTAAATATGGGCAGTACAGGATTTGAACCTGTGACCTTTCGCGTGTGAGGCGAACGCGCTACCGCTGCGCCAACTGCCCGAAAACTTGTTACTGCCTTACGTCTTGCTTTGCTTGCGTAGCGCGTTCGCTTTTGCGAACGAACTTCATGTTACAAGCGCTGCGCCAACTGCCCTAAAATCGTTACTACCCTACTATTATACCATATTGTGTGGCACACTGTCCTTTAATTTGTATGCACGTGGATGAAATCGGCATTTAAGGTGCCGGGGAGTAACTGTGCAAAACCGTCAATCATAAATTGCATGGCAATCGCGCACAAAATCATACCCATAAAGCGGATGACAATTTGTGTACCGTTGGGGCCGATTTTGCTAAAAATATAACGGGCCCCTACCAAACAGGCCCCCACAATGCACGCACTTAAAAACAGCACCAAAATCATACAGGTGGTCATGGCCAAGGTAGTGCTTTTTTCGGCGTACAAAATAACGGTGGTAATGGAACCCGGCCCGATAAAAAGCGGCATGGCCACGGGAACTAAAATATGGCTTAAACTGTTGCGGGCTTGGTCAAACGTGGTGCCCGATGAGGCAGCCGTTTGGATGCCGCTGTTTTCAAATTTGCTTTTCCCTTGTAACATGCGTAGCCCCACCCGCAAGATAATCACAGCCCCGGCCAATCTAAACGCCGGGATGGTGATACCAAACATCGTTAAAATGCGGTTGCCGAATAAAAAGAAAATGAGTAATAATGCAAAAATTGCTCCGGCCATTAAAAGGGCAACGGCGCGTTGCACTTTGGGGGTTTCGTTTTCGACGTGTTCCAAAAAAATCGGCACGTTGCCAATCGGGTTTAAAATGGCGATGATACCGATAAACGAGTTGACTACAATACTCCAATCCATAGCGGGTTTGGGCTCCTGTGCGGAAAAATAGTTGCTACTAATAGTATATAAAATTGGGAGTTACCTTTTTGTTTATTTTTATATAATAAAGTAAGCCCAATTAAGGGCGTACAATCTAGTTTGTAGGTTATTTGTTGAAGTGCGCAGAGAGAGCGCACCGAGCAAAGTAGGGTTTGTGCCCTATGAGCATGTCAGAAGTCATCAAATAACCGCCTTATATGGACCAGTTTGAACTTGTTTCTAATTTCACGCCGGCGGGGGACCAGCCTAAAGCTATTGATGCGTTGGTCAAAGGCGTATTGGCGGGCGACAAGCGTCAAACGCTTTTGGGGGTAACCGGCTCGGGCAAAACGTTTACCATGGCTAACGTCATCGCCCGGCTCAACCGCCCTACCCTGATTTTATCGCCCAACAAAGTGTTGGCCGCACAGCTCTACGGCGAGTTCAAACAATTTTTCCCGCATAACGCGGTAGAATATTTTATTTCGTATTACGATTACTACCAGCCCGAGGCGTACATCCCGCAGACGGACACGTATATCGAAAAAGACTCCGCCGTCAACGAGCAAATTGATAAGCTGCGTTTGAAGGCCACTACGTCTTTACTTACGCGCAAAGATGTGGTGGTGGTGGCCTCTGTGTCGTGCATTTACAACATCGGCTCGCCCGATAGTTTTAACGAAATGCGCATCTACGTTAAAAAAGGCGCGCAAATGACCCGCGGACAGCTCAGCGGACACCTCATTAAAATCCAATACCAGCGTAATGAAATGGAGTTTGCGTCCGGCATGTTCCGCATGCGCGGGCCGTTTGTGGATGTGATGACACCGTACAGCCCAAATGCTGTCCGTGTGGAAATTGCGGGCAAAACCATTGCGCATATTTACGAAATTCACCCCATTACCGGTAACGTGCTAGCCGAACTGGACGAAGCGTGGATTTATCCCGCCAAGCACTTTGTGGCGACGGAAGAGGATACCCAAAACGCACTGGCGCAAATAGAAAAAGATTTGGAAGTCCGCCACGCGCAGCTTATCGCGCAAGGCAAAGAAATGGAAGCCTACCGCCTGAAACAACGCACCGAATATGACCTGGAGATGATCCGCCAGGCCGGTTTTTGCAGCGGGATTGAAAATTATTCGCGCTATATGGACGGCAGAAAGGAAGGTGAGCGGCCGCAATGTTTGGTGGATTATTTTAGACGGTTTGACGATTTTTTGCTCTTTGTGGACGAATCCCACGTGGCCCTGCCGCAAGTGCGTGGCATGTTTAACGGGGACCGTGCGCGCAAGCAAATGTTGGTGGATTTCGGGTTCCGGCTGCCTTCGGCACTGGATAACCGGCCCTTAAAATTTGACGAATTTGAAAAACTGATGCCAAGCACGGTGTTTGTATCGGCCACGCCGGGGCCGTATGAACTGACAGTGAGCGGGAACCACATCGTGGAGCAGGTCATCCGCCCGACCGGGCTGGTGGACCCGAAGGTAATTGTGCACCCGACGGCCGGGCAAATTGACCACTTGGTGGAAAAAATTGCCGAGCATAAAAAACGCGGCGAACGTACGCTCGTTTTGGCGCTTACTAAAAAAACAGCGGAAGATTTAAGCGAGTTTTTTATCTCGAAAAAAATCAAAACGCGCTACTTGCACAGCGATATTGATTCGTTAGAGCGTGTGGAAATTTTGCGCCAGTTTAAGGCGGGCGAGTTTGATGTGCTCGTCGGCATTAACCTTTTGCGCGAAGGTATCGACATTCCGCAAGTGGGGCTGGTGGCTATTTTAGGCGCGGATAACGAAGGTTTTTTGCGCAATACGACGACGCTCATTCAAATTTCCGGCCGCGCCGCCCGCAACGTAGGGGGCGAAGTAATTTTGTATGCGGACCGCAAAACCGACTCCATCAAATACGCCCTGAACGAAATGAACCGCCGGCGGGAAATGCAAGAAGCCTATAATAAAGAACACCACATTACGCCTAAAACGATTCACAAAACCGAGACGGACCTGAAAGAATTTGAACGCCAAACACAAACCAGTGCGTTTGGCATTTTGAGTGAAAGTTTGCCTACACCGACGGCAAAAAATATCAAAAATTTGGTGGGTGAGTTGGAACAGCAAATGCATCAGGCCGCCGACAGCCTAAACTTTGAATTGGCAGCCGAACTGCGCGATAGGCTTTTTGAGCTCAAACAAATGAAACTAAAATAGTACAATATATAGTATGGAAAAAGTATTTACATTGAAAACTGTTAAAAAAGTAATCGGGCTGGAGGAAACGTCCAGCACGCAGGGTTTGGCCCGCAGCTTGGCGGCCACGGAAACGGACGGTACTTTGATTTTGGCTTGCCGCCAAACCGCCGCAGTGGGTTGCGGCAATCAGCCGTTTTACGCCGGGGAAGGCGGGGTGTATTTTACCTTGATTTTGGACCCGCAAACAAGACTATCGGCACAGAAACTCACGCTGGCACTGTCTAACGCGATTAGCGACACCATTACCGGCGTGTTGGGGATTAAAACCAAACTGTCTAAAACCGGGGAAGTGTTGGTGTACGATAAATCCGCCCGTACGTGGAAAAAATGTGCCGGGGTACTGGCCGAAAAAACCGACACAGGCACCTGGCTGTTGGGCGCGGGCATTTACTTAAATAACCGCTTGCCCATTGCATTGCGCACGACATGTATTAGCCTTAAATCTATTTTAGGCAGCGAAACGAGCAAGGAGCTTTTTTTGGACGAGGTGCTTAACAACTTTTGGAAAGAGTACGCGTTTTTATAGGGGGTATCAAAAAATAGCAAAATACAATTTGAAAGATTGTTAGTTGGAAGTATGGGGCAAGCCCATATTGCGCTGGGCGGATTTTTCCGCAAGGCATAAGAGAGTCCAAATAATAATCGCCAGAATTTCGCCTGTCCCTTTGGGGCGGGCGGCGGCGATTATTGCACGGGTTACTCTCTTAGCCTAGGCAATGCGCCGTTTTTATTGTCTGGGCTCAAGAAACATTAAGAGAGGTGCAATCATGCACATGTTTTATACCCGGCGGGGTTTCACGCTCATTGAGTTGCTAGTTGTTGTTTTAATTATCGGTATTTTGGCGGCGGTGGCCGTGCCGCAATACCAAAAAGCAGTAGAAAAGTCCCGCTTGGCAGAGGCGCGTATCTTGCTAAATACCATTTATAAAGGGTATCAGCTGTGCGCCTTGCAGCACGGCGCGGATAGCGAAAAATGCGTCGGCACGGACCCGGAAGATAATTTGCTGACTAATATGGACATTGAGCTGCCGGGCGAAATTGAAACGGGGCAGGATTGTTTAACTGCAAGTCTTGCGTTTTGCGTGAATACGCCGGATTGGGAATATGCTACTGATGATGGATATGCTTGGGCAGCATACAGACAAAATGAATCATTCTATATTCACTTTGATGTTTCGGAGGGGAATTTGAATATACAATGTTCAAATTGGAAAACGTCCATGTGTGAAAAACTTTGTGGTAGCGTGGGTTGTTACTTGTAGCTTGTTTTAAAGGAATAACTAACCCAAAAGACCTATTTTAAAAATAGGTCTTTTTTTTGTTGCATGCGCGCGCGAAATTTCGTACTATATTAGTGGAGAAGGTTAAATTGTTATGTTTTGGTACAACACCACCCAATTTGTGTGTTTGTGCTCTCCCCGGCGGAAAATTCCGCAAACGCCGCGGGCCGGCCTTCTTTTTTCCATTTTCTTAACACTGTTTTCCCACTGTTTTAGAAACACCCAAATTGTAACATATAGTATTTACCAGCAGTGCATAAAACAATTTGCAATATATAGGGCCAAAAGTATCTTTTTAATAGGACTTTTGGCCCTGTTTTTTGGCCGCTTAAATTGCGATCATTTATATAGAGGAGAGATTTATGCGTAAGCTGCTTGCGCTGGTGCTAAGCACCAGTATCATTTTAAGCAGTGTAACTCCGGCCGCGGGGCAAGCCCTGGCCGGGCGCGGTGCTATCAAAGGTCTATCCTCCTCAGCGGCGGCCCGCACAGTGGCTCGCGCATCTTTTGTTGCGTTAGAAAATGCAGTGGCCCGCCAGGTAGCGCAGCAAACTTTATTCACTTCCAGCCCGATGTATGCGCGCATTGCGGCCGGTCAAACAGCCGGCCTGGCTGCCCAAATTCTGCAAAAACCGGTTGCACAGCGTGCGGCTGCACTGCGCAGCGATTTTGTGACCCTGTCGTTAGTGCCGCAAGCCGTTACCCCGGCCCAGCGTACGCAAGCGGTTAACGCCTATCAAACGCAACTTAAAAAAGCAGACAGCCTGTTAAAAGTACCTCAAACGGATTTAACGCAGTTTTTAAATGCGGCGGCCCAACACCCGCAAGCCCCGGCCGTAGCGGCTGTGCGCGGCGTGCTGGCCGATGCTTCCGCCTTGGGGCTGGTGGGTACACGCGAGCAAGCCCCGCTACTCTTAGATTTTTACCAAAAAGCCCAAGGTACTTTGTTTGAAGATACCGCGGCCTTAATAGCCGCCCGCGGGCTGTTGCGCATGCAAGCTTATAACGAGCTGAACGTGCTATTGGGGCAAACGGCCCACCCGCAAGCGCTTAGCGGGGTGGCAGCCTATACTAAGATGAAAGGGCTGCCGGTAGAAATCCCGGCGCAATTTCAGCTACAGTCTTTCCCGGCAGCTAATGATAAATTAGCTGCTTTTTTAGGGATTGATTACTTGCCCAACCGCTTACATGCAGATCCCTCTTTAATAGCTACCCAAGAATGGATGAATTTGAGAGTGCCGAGTGCGCCAGCCCGGCAAGCAGGCCGTTCCCATACGGCGGTGCAACCGTCTGCTGCGCCTATAGAATTGGCGGCAGCCATTCGCCCGGTGAGCGGATTTGTTCCTACGGCGTCGCCCAGCGCTACCCCTCAAGCCCCGCGCATGACTGCTGCCCCGGCGGTGGCGGCCCAACCGGCGGCAATAGCCCCACAAGCCGTTTCTTCTACCAGCGGGGTGGTGTATAGCGGGGTGCCTGTATTTGAAATCATTAACGCCGGCAAACGCTTGGTATCTTGGCTACAGCACAAGGTGAAAAAAGAAAATGCCTCCCAAGTGCCTTACGAGGAGCCGGATTTGCACGTCAGTACCGTGCGCCCGGTGTATGTGGAGACGGACATCCCGCAAACGGCCCAAATCGGCGGAGATTTGGTAGGGGCCGGCGATGAAACGGAAGTGGTTGTAGGGGCCGACGGATTTAAGCTGACCGTAGAAGGGCCCGATAAAGTGGAACACATTTTGCATAATGTGGACTTGACCGTTAGCTCTACCTTAAAGAATTTTTCACCGGAATATAACCGCCTGGCCTTAGATACCAACCATATTTTTGAGCTGCGTAACCAAACCATCCCCGCCACACGCCCGGACCACTTTTACTTTGCCCTTTCCACCCAAAACGGGGAGCTGAACACCTTGTTAGAGGGGACCCGCAAATTGAACCTTTCCCGCCCGCTGCGTATCAAGGTGCAACGCACCAGTTCGCCCAAACATTCCATTTCCTTGCCCGTATTTGATAAAAATTTACAGGAACCCCCGGTCATTATTGCCGAGGTAGATACCAGCTTGCTTAGCGGCATTAAAGACCCGGAAAAAGGACATATTTGGACCTACGACGGGGGGATTTACTTCCGCAGCCAAGAGGGCGAGATTACAAGATTGGAAAATGCCTTTGTGCGCCTGCCCAAAGCAGAATCTAAATACTGGACGCAAGTGTTGGCGATGTATCCGCAAACTCCGTTTAAACTAGGGGTATTTTCTACCAAAGAAAAGATGATTCCCGTAACGTACCTGGTGCCCAGTTTGCAAATTGGGCTGGGGAAGACGTTAGCCCCGGTGCTCAATGATATGTCTACCCTGGGGGAAACGGCTTCCAGCGGCATTATGTTAGGGATTAACAACGTATTGCCGGCGATGATGGGGTTTGTGCATCCTTTCTTAAAACAATACGGGGAAGCGGCTGTGTTCCGGGTGGGGGCGTCTATGTTTACGGCGGGCGGGCTGATTGCACTGGCCAGCGGCTTGTACGGGCACGTGGGAACCGAAGTTATGGATAGCTGGCAGTTAGCGGGATTTTTAACCTCCAGCGTGCTGATTGCCTTGGGGACTAACATTACCCGCTTTGTACAAAATTTACTGATGAGTGCTAACCGCGGTATTGTGCCGCAAGCCAACTCCTTCCAAAAGAAAGAAACCGTGAGCACCACCCAAGCTGCCCCGCAAACCTATAACGCCCAGTTCTTCCTCAAGCGGGGATATGAAGTGTTAACGAAGAAATCGTCCAAGTCGCTGCGCGATATTGTATTTTACCAGCGCGGGGCGATGTTTAAAAACTTAGGGACCATGTTGTTCTTATCCTTCCCCTGGTTAGCCAATATGGCGGGCAAAGCCTTTGGCTATGATTTAGGGTTGGACTTTTCTGCCAGCTATGTACCATACTCCCTTTACAGCTTATTTACCTTGCGCCAAGTGATGAAGACGCGCTATAAAGACGCGTTTCCGCTCAACCCGACCGTGCTTCAAAACAACTTGCAAGATGCCGGGCAAGCTGTGGCGCTGGACATCAACCAAGTTAGCCCGGCGCAGATGTCGGCCGAGCACCCGGTAGTGGTACAAGGGGCTAAAAAACTAAAAGCTGCGATTGACGCGTTGGCCCCGGTGGAGGCTCGTCAACAAAAAACGACTATTAACAGTTTAACGGCCAAGCACGAAGCCGAAAGCACAGAAGAAATAAAGCAACTGATGCTACTGTCTGGGCGTACGCCTGAGCAGGCTCAAGCGGTGCGCGATGCTTTACAACAGGCGTTTGATAAATTGGGGCACCGCAACGTCAAATTGAAAGATGTGATGCGTATGGCGGGGTTGCCTGCTTCGCTGGCGGCGATGACTTTGGCTACGATGGGTGAATTGGGGTTGTCCAACGGGCTCGCGTTTGCGATGCGCGAGCTGGTAGGAAACGGCACGGCGGCTACCGGGATTGTGGGCTTGCTGCTGTACGGATGTATGTTCGGTTGGCGTATTGTGGGCAACGTTTTAAGCCAGCGCATGAGCGGGGGGAGCATGTATGCGCTCTCTTCCATGGCGTCCATTGGCGGACCCATGATGATGGCAATGGCCGGCAGTAATATAGGGTTGTTAGCCGGCGGCGCGATGATTGCTTGTTTTGGGGTGAGCAATTTCTTCTCGCAAATGTATGAATATATGGTGGGGTTGCATCCTAAATACAAACGCGAAATTGCACTGCTGATCAACTACACCATGCCGGCGGCTGCAATTCCGGCTGCGCTGCTGCGCGAAGTGGTAAAAGTAAGCGGTGTGCCGGGGCTGGATATTGGGATAGCCGGGCTGGCTTTGGCGGCCAGTGTGGCTTTAACACCCGGTATGTTGGCTAACTCCAGCATGGTACAAGCGGGGAAATACTGGGGGCAACGGCTGGTAGAAAGAGTCAAACAGCTTTTACACCGCGGCGGAAATGTGCCGCCCGCGGCTCAAATCCCCGCGCAATAAATTTGAATCAATTACCGAAATAAAAAAGACTGGTTTTTGCCAGCCTTTTTTATTATACTATAGGTACAATTTGATCTGTTTTTGGAACCGTATAGTAAGTATGCGGGTGGCTTTTGGGAAGCCAAAAGTCTCGTTCAGTCCAAAGACAGCCGATATGAGGTACAACCGGCCCGTACAGCTGGTTGTACCGAGTGTTTCCCGTGTAAAAACGGGAGACCGCGGCTGTTGCCCTGGGTTACCTGAACGAGACTTAGGTGAGCAGCCGTTTTTGCATGCGTTTTTCCGAAACAGGTAAATTGAAACTAAATCTGTACAAGGAGAAATGACATGAAAAAAGAATTATTGAAAAACAAGAGGAACCCCCTCACCCGGCCTTCGGC
>CAMVRX010000016.1 GCA_947170005.1 uncultured Elusimicrobium sp. | reverse complement strand
CGGTGCCGTCTTCGCAATTAGTACCGTGTACCACCGGGAACACGACATCCGCCTCAAGGAGCGTTCCGTCCGGCTTTTGCAAAATACCCTCAAGCCGCAGCACCGGGGTAACCGGAATATCTTGCGGCGTTTGCGGGCCACATTCCTGCTGCAAAAACCAATAGCCTTGTTTGCTGATAAAGACGGGATAAATTTGATATTTTTCGGGTTGGGCCGCTAACAAACGGCACACCGTTTGGGCACTATGAATAGAAACTTCATGCTCAGTAGATTTTCCGCCGTATAGGACAATCAGACGCGTACGTGCCATAGCTGTTGCCCGCGTTTAGCGGTTCTCCCGGAAGATAGACCATTTCATCCGGCCAATAAAGCTGTCCGTTTTCTCTAAGAAATCTTCCCCGTCGTATGCTTCATGCACAGGGACGGGATCGGCCACTTTAATTTCGGGCAAATCTTCTTCGCTTTGTACCACCGGCTGCTTTTCGGGCTGCGGTTCTTCTTGCACAGCAGCTGCTTGGGGTTGCGGCGGCTGGGTTTGATCTTGCGTTTGGTGGCGGATCACTTCCCACTCTTCCTCTGCCGGGGCAGAAGCCGCCACCGTGCGCCCTAACGAATGTAACACCGGCGCTTCCGGGCGGTGTAAAGCTTGCGTGGAAGAGACTAATTCTTCAGAGGTACTGCTAAGCGGAATGGATTTTTCTTCCTGTTCCCGTTTGGCCGCTTCTTTTTGTGCGTGTTGCTCAACCAGGCGGGCCGCCAGCAAAGCGGCACTGGAACGGCGCAAGGGTTTTCCCAACGGCGCTTTTACCTTATATTCTTGTTGTGCCACGGTATTTTCTTGCGGGGCCGCAGGCGACGCAACAACGTCTTGTGACGGAGCTTTTTCAAGCGTTATATCTTCTTGCGAAACAGGTGCTTGGCGCGTTAAACTGGAATTACGAATTGCCAAACGGCTATTATGTTTGCTCAGCGCGGCATTGCGGCGCAACAAAGCGGAATTGGTTTGATTGAGCGTTTTGTTATCTTGTGATAATGCGGCATTGGTTTGGGCCAATTCCTCATTATGCTGGCTTAGCTGAATGTTTTGCTGACCCAATACATCAATTTTTTGGCGCAATTGACCGATAACGGCATCGTTGTGATTGATTTTAATCACTAATTCCTGGAAATTCTTTTCCAACAAATCCTTTTCGCGCCGCTGTGTTTCCAGGGCGATTTGCGACTGTTCTAACTCAATGGCCAAACGGTCACGCTGCTCTTCCAGCGTGCGCAGCTGAGCGGTAAAGGCCGCCAGCTGGCGGTTACTGCGGGTAGAATTTTCGCTGCGCAGCGTAGAGATCGTATTTTGCAGCGTAGTCAGTTCTTCCTCTTTGCCGGCCAGTTGCTCTGCCAGGGCCTCTTTGGCAGCAACGGCCTCTTGCAGCCTGGTATTTTCCGCCTTTAAGCTTTCAATTTCTTCCACTTGTTTCATACAAGTATCGGACATTTCTTTTAGCTGCGTTTCCAAGCGGGACACTTTTTGCTGGTATTCGCGCTTGATGGAAATGATGCGCCCTTCAAAATCAAAGGATTTAAACCGTTCTTCGGCCGCGTTTAACTGGTCGCGCAGCGATAAAATTTCTTTGGCTTGGTCGGCCGACTTTTTAAGCGCTTCCAGTTTTTCCTCTTGCGCTTTGCGGATTTCGCGGTCCAGCGCGGTGTTCACAGCCTTTAACTGCGAGGCTTTTTGGCGCAAACTGTTAAACAAGCGGGTTTGCTCGTCACGCTCCCGGCGCAACCGGGCCGTTTCTTGCGCAGCGGCGTAAGCGGCCTCTTGCTCCACGGTGTCCACCGGAGCAAAAACGGAAGGCAGCGGGTCAAACGTACGCTGCACAGGGGCTTCGCGCAAGGCAAAGGACTGGGTTTGCTGCGCTTGGGAGAGGTTTTCCACACTGGTACGCAACGTGGCAATGGTGCGTGAGAGGTGTTCCAAAAACGCATCTTTATCTTTTTGGCGTTCCATTGCTTCGCGCGTGCGGGCCAGTTCGTTTAAAATGAGATTGTTTTGCGTGGTAGAGGCTTCAAATTTTTCTTCCAACTCGTGGATTTTTTGCTCTAATTTTTCAAAGCTGCGGGCATACTGCGCCGGGCGCACCGGGGCAGCCGGGGACGCGGTTTGCAAGGGCAATTCTTCTTGCTGCGGGGCCTGCTTGGGGAAAGGAGTCTCTTTAAATTTTTCTAAAAACTGCGCGATATCGTTACTTCCGTCTAAATTATTATCTAACGCCATACATTAACACCCTCATCACGTGAAAATCTCTCTATTTTAATTAAACTACATTGCGTACGCGCGTGTCAAATAAAATACCCCGCCCCTGGCCTTAGTGGCCAGGGGGCGGGATGGACTACAACCGATTTTTACAAACGAACAGAAATCTTAGCTATCGGTCATCGTTAACACGAAATCCTTGTGCCGTTAGACTTTGACATATTTTATAACCTAAATCGTCATTTGCTGAACAAAGATTACTATCTTGCCAATCTTCCCCGTCAAACGGAGAACTCATCCATAATTCATAGGAAGGAGAACCGGATAGGGAAGAGCAGTCATCGGGTATACTATTGGTCCGGTAAGCCCGTGCACCTGTGGCATCACCAAAGTCATAAACAAAGTTCTTAGTACAGTAATATTCCCCATTCTCATCCCATGTCCCACCTGAAAATTCCATAATATCTATCGCGGCACTGGCATCTTCTCCTCCTTTTTCAAAATAATCCAACACACGGGTTTGTTGAGCTTTCTTTAGAATGACCAAGGCCTCGGCCATACGGCTTTTTTCCACCGCTACTTGGTATTGTGGTACGGCCACCGCCGCCAAAATGCCGATAATCAGTACGACGACCAAAAGTTCTATCAATGTAAAACCTTTGGGACAACAACTGTGCGTATAACCCCGCCGGGTATTTTTTTGTGTCATTTGTAATCTCCTGTCTTATTTATTTACAACAAACCGTGCCAACAAAAAAGGCGGCAACTTTGTTAAGAGCGATTTCAGGTAACCCTTAAACAAATAATCGCCGCCTACCCAATCCCTAAAAAAGAGAAACGGGTAAGACAGGGCGATTATTTGTTGACCTGAAATCTGCTCGAAAAGGGATTTCCCCTTTCTCTGCTCGGTGTGGGCTTGCCCCACACTTCAACAAATAATCTTCAAATCGTACAGCTAATTGTGGTTACTTCTTTGCTTTATTATAACATATTTACAAAAAACTATTCGGCCGCGTGTACCGCACCTACTAAGTAAAACGAGCCCGTGCATAATACCACGGGTTCTTTTTGCGCTAAAGTAAGCGCGGTGCGAAAATCGGACTCAAACGTGATACTTGGGGCGCGCAATAAGTCGCCAAAATCGCGCCGGGTAGCCGCGCGCAGTGAAGGCGGCACCGTAACAATTACACGTGCAAAATGCGGGGCTAAGATAGCAAGCATCTCTTTAAAATCTTTGTCTTTCATAAACCCGCAAAGTAGTGTGGGCCGTTGCATGGCATACGGCGTTTTCTGCCAAAACGCAAGCAAATTTTGCACCGCTTGCGGGTTGTGCGCGCCATCTAAAATAAAGGTTGTATTTCCTTTTTTAATGCGCTCAAACCGCCCGGGCAAGTACATGGTTTCAAACGCGGTTTTAATTGCACTTTCGGGCACGTCCAACTGCCGCGCGGCCTGATACACCAAACACGCATTTTGCGTTTGCAACCCGCCCAGCAAATGCAAATCCCACTCCTGGCGGTCCGCGGTGTGCAAGGCGGTAAAGCCGTTTACAAAATCATAGGCATATTCATAAAAAGGTTGCCCTTCTTTTACCCACGTTAAGGGCGCGCAATTTTCCAAAACGGCCTGTTCAATGGCCGTGGCGGCCTCATCGGGCACGTCCCCGCACAGCACGGGTACAGCGGGCTTGATAATGCCGGCTTTTTCGGCAGCGATTTGCGCGAGCGTGGTACCTAACAGATGCGTGTGGTCCAACCCGATAGACGTAATGATAGAAAGGACGGGCACGCATACATTGGTAGGGTCTTTCCTCCCCCCCAAGCCTGTTTCTAACACGGCATATTGCACGCGTTGCGCGGCAAAATAAACAAAAGCCGCGGCCGTAATCAATTCAAAAAAATTAAGCGGCTCCTCCTGCGCGGCCAGCACTGCTTGAACGG
Organism: uncultured Elusimicrobium sp.; assembly: GCA_947170005.1. Taxonomy (GTDB): domain Bacteria; phylum Elusimicrobiota; class Elusimicrobia; order Elusimicrobiales; family Elusimicrobiaceae; genus Avelusimicrobium. The sequence goes on along the minus strand of CAMVRX010000016.1, from coordinate 12,479 downwards.
CTTGCATCAAATCTTCTTGCGAAATTTCCTGCCCGTTTACTTGGATGCGCTCGGTAGGTGAAATTAAATGCGGCGACACAAACAGCCCCGTTTTCTGCCCGCCGAACATCAAAACATGGGCCAAAAGCGTACACACCGTTCCTTTGCCGTTGGTGCCTGCCACGTGGATAATTTTGGTTTTGTTTTGCGGATTTTTCAAGCGCAAAAGGAGCTTTTTAAACGCAACTAAACCCGCCCCGGCATTTTGCGCGGTGCGGGTTTGCAGTTCTAAAAACCACGCGTTAAAATTCATCTTTATCGGGGTTATAGCGGCGGATTTGTGCGCCCAAAGCCGTGAGTTTTTGCTCTAAATTTTCGTATCCGCGGTCAATGTGATACACGCGCTCTACTTCCGTTTCCCCTTCGGCACACAGCCCTGCCATGACCAGCGCAAACCCGCCGCGCAAGTCCGAAGCTTGCACATGCGCAGCCGAAAGGTTTTTAACCCCCGTCACGCGCGCAACGCTTTTCTCTGTATAAATGCGTGCGCCCATACGTACCAGCTCCGGCGCGTGCATAAAGCGGTTTTCAAAAATATCTTCGTCAATTTCCGCCGTACCGTTACACAGCGTCATTAAGGTCATCCACGGGGCTTGCAAATCGGTGGCAAAGCCGGGGTAGGGCGCCGTGCGGATACGCACAGGGTTAATTTCACCCTCGTAAGCGTGAACACGCACCGCTGTATCGGTTACGTCCAGGGTAAAACCTGCTTCGCGCAAATCGCTAAGCAAAATGGCATTATGCTCGGGCACACAATCCGCTACCGTTACATCCCCGCGCGTGGCCGCAGCCGCCAAAATAAAAGACCCCGTTTCAATACGGTCGGCCACTACGGTATGCTCGGCCCCGTGCATTTTTTGTACACCGTGGATAATCAGGCGGCCTTTTTCGTCCGTCTTAATCTGCGCGCCCATTTTATTGAGAAACAAAATCACATCATCCACTTCGGGCTCTTTGGCAGTGTTTTCCAAAATCGTTTCGCCGGGGATTAAACACGCGCACATCAAGAGGTTTTGCGTGGCCCCCACACTGGGGAAACGCAACACAATTTGCGCCGGTTTTAGTTCGCGCGCGCTGATAAGCACGTTGCCGCTTTCTACTTGGCACGTGGCGCCTAGTTGTTCAAACCCTTTTAAGTGGATATCCACCGGGCGCACGCCAATTGCACACCCGCCGGGCAGCGGGATGTCCGCCTCGTGAAAGCGCGCCAACAAAGGCCCGGCCACCCAAAAACTGGCCCGCATTTGTTTGACCAGTTCATAGGGCAAATCTTTTTTTAAAGGGCCGTTTGCTTCCACGGTAACAGTGTTGTTTTGATAGGTAACTTTTTTGCCCAAATATTCCAAAATTTTAAGGGTCGTGCGCACATCGCGCAGATTGGGAACGCGGTGCAAGGTGCACTTGTCGTCGGTAAGCAAGGTGGCTACCAAAATGGGCAGCGCGGCGTTTTTACTGCCGCTAATGTGTACGGTACCACGTAATTTTTTGCCGCCTGTAATTAAAAATCGGTCCATAAAATCCCCCTAGCTGCGTGTAGCAAATACAAAACGCTCTACGTTAAATATATCTTTTTTGACGATAGCGCGCCAGCCGATTTCTTGTAGACCGCGCGCTAAAGGCCAAGCTTGGCCGTCGTCCAGTTCCAGAGCCAACAAGCCGCCGGGTACCAAGAAACTATCCGCCGCCTGGCACAACGGCCTTGTCACTTCATACCCATCCGCGCCGCCGTCTAAGGCCAAGCGCGGCTCGTGCTTTACCTCACGCGTAAGCCCGGCCAAATTTTCCGTCGGTATATACGGCGGATTGGCGATAATTAAATCAAACGTACCCATGACGTTTTCCCACAAATTGCTTTGCAGCAACTGCACCCTCTCTTGCAGTTTATGCTTGCGGATGTTTTCTTGTGCGACTTGCAGCGCCGCTTGCGAAAGGTCCACCGCCAGCACCCGCGCATGGGGAAATTTGACCGCCAGTGCCACCGCAATACACCCGCTACCCGTACACATATCCAAAAATGTGTAGTGGCCCTTCTTATCAAAATGCGCGGCGGCTTGCTCCACCAAATCTTCGGTTTCCGGGCGGGGTGTTAATACGTCGGGCGTTACCACGATATCCAGCCCGCAAAACGGTTGCAGCCCGATAATGTGTGAAAACGGCTCTCCAGCTTCTTTGCGGGCCAGTAAACGCTCAAAGCGGGCTTGGTCTTGGGCGGAAATTTCAAAGTCCGCGTTAGCCAATATCCACGTGCGCGTAACGCCCAGCACATGTGCCAGCAGCCACTGGGCATTCGCGGCGGGCTCGTCGCTCTGAGCGGCCGTCAAACGCGCTGTGGCTTGTGCTAAAAGTTGTGCAAGGGTCATTAGATTTGCAGGTTTTTGAGTTTTTGTTCCACGCGGTACGTACGTAAGTCCGTCAAAATCGGCTCAATGTTACCTTCCATAATTTCCATTAAATTGTGATAGGAAATGTTGGTACGGTGGTCGGTTACGCGGCTTTGCGGAAAGTTATACGTGCGGATTTTTTCGGACCGGTCCCCGGTGCCCACTTGGCTTTTGCGCTCATCATAAATTTCTTTATTGCGTTTTTCTTCTTCAATCTGGTAGAGTTTGGCGCGCAGCATAGCGAGGGCTTTTTCGCGGTTGGCGCCCTGGTGACGTTCTTCGCGGCAGGAAACCACAATGCCGGTGGGTTTATGCAAAATGCGCACGGCCGTTTCCACCTTGTTGACGTTCTGCCCGCCGTGGCCGCCCGCACGGGAAGTTTCCAACTCCAGGTCTTCGGGGCGGATTTCAATATCAATTTCCTCGGCTTCGGGCATAATAGCTACGGTAACAGTAGAGGTATGCACCCGGCCCGAGGTTTCGGTATCCGGCACACGCTGTACGCGGTGCGTCCCGGCCTCGGTACGCAGCCACGAATAAGCGCCTTCGCCCTTAATAAACATACTTACATACTTGCAGCCTTTGAGCCCCGTGGGCGTAAACTCCAAAATTTCGGTCGACCAGCCTTTGGTTTGTGCAAAGTGCTGGTACACGCGCAAAAGCTCGGCCGCAAACAAGGCGGACTCATCCCCCCCGGCGCCGGGGCGGATTTCCAAATAAATGTTTTTGGAATCGTTCGGGTCCGGCGGAATGACCAAAATGCGCAGTTCTTTTTGCAGCTGCGGCAGTTTGGCCTCTAGCTCGGCCAATTCGTCGGCGGCCATTTTGACTAGGTCCTTATCTTCGCCCGCTTCAATCATCGCGCGGTCGTCGGCAATGGCTTTTTGGGTTTGGGCAATTTCGCGCTCTTTTTCAATAATGGGTTTTAAAAAAGCGTGGCGTTTGGCTTTTTTGGTAAGTTCTTGGCCGGACAAACTGCCGGAGTATAGCTCTTTCTCCAAGGTTTCAAATTCTTGTGCGTATTTAGAGGTATCCATAAATATTTCCTATGAAAAAAGAGCAGACCCCTTACGGTAGTCTGCTCTTTTTAAGAATCGTAGCTATTTAGCTTTTGCTTCGGCTTTTTCGGCCTTGGCAGCTTTTTTAACCGGTTTTTTTACAGCGGCTTTTTTGGCCACCGGTTTTTTAAGTTTAGCTTTGGCCTTTACCTCGGTTTTGGGTTTGCGCACCAAGGTTTTACCTTCAGTTTTGGCAAAGCGTTTATTGAATTTTTCCACCATTCCTTCGGTATCCAGCAGTTTTTGTTTACCGGTAAAGAACGGGTGGCAAGCGGAGCAAATATCCAGCTTCAGGTTTTTGGCTGTGGAACGGGTCATAAATTTATTACCGCAAGCGCAGGTAACTTCCACAAATTCATAAGTAGGGTGTATTTTTTCTTTCATTTTCGTATCTTCCTTATTAAAATCTGATAATTTATTATAGCAAATTGGTGTGAAAAAGGAAAGTAACATTTATTTTGACTCAATAGAATGCCCCGGGCTCGCGCCCGGGGTATTTTTGCAAGCAGCAAAACACTCACTTAGCAACAGCCACATTCATCATCCTCTATGCCTAACACGTTATTGACATTAAAAGGAGGATTTATGCCATTGCAAGTATCCTGTGATACTGCCATACTACCATCATCATGTAAACACAAACAAACATCATATTTCAAGCCCCTAGCCGTCGCTACGGTATCCAAACCAGAAAAGGCATCACGGTCAACTAGATAGACAAAATCATCCGTCTCAAAATGGTCCTTCTCTATTGTCTGCCCTAATTCAATATCTAAATTTTCGGGCTCTACACATGGATTACCATCCGAGCGGCTTACTTTTCCGTTATGCGCTAATTCGCACACCTTTACAGCGTTTGCCAATGTTTTTAAGTTGCTAAATGCTTCGGCCATATGTGCTTTAAACACGGCTTTTTGGTATTGCGGCAGTGCTACCGCCGCTAAAATACCGATAATCAGTACAACGACCAAAAGCTCTATGAGCGTAAAGCCTTTGGGAAATAACTTGTTAGTTGTTTTTTGGCGTTTCATAAGTTTTCTCCTGTATTTTAATTCAATTTTCTGCTTATGAAACCCAACGAAAACGGCCACGTTGCTAGGCACTACTGAACAATACCTCAACAAAATAGCCGTAGTCTACCAAAATGGTAAACATTCGGCACAAAACACACGGGTAATTAGTCCGTCTATTTTATGCCTAAAACGCCTATCTTTGGAGTTCAGTAGTGCTTGGGATTACCCAAACATTCCGTATTCCACATACGGTTCCAAAAACAGATTAAATTGTACCTATAGTATAATAAAAAAACCGTAAAAAAACAATGACAAAGGCGGAACAAACATTTGTGTTTGTTCCGCCTTACTACTTAAAACAAGCGCGTGTTAAAACGCGTTTACTTCCATCTGCTTAAAGAAGTCTTTATTGGACTTGGTAGCCGACAACTTCTCCAGCACCATTGTCATCGCATCCACCGAGCTTAGGGGAGCTAGTACTTTGCGCATAATCCACACTTTGTTGAGCTCATCTTCGCTTAGCAGCAGGTTTTCCTTGCGCGTAGAGCTGCGGTTGATGTCCACCGCCGGGAAAATGCGCCGCTCGGAAAGTTTGCGGTCCAAGGTAAGTTCGCTGTTTCCGGTTCCTTTGAACTCTTCAAAAATCACTTCGTCCATGCGGCTGCCGGTTTCCACAATAGCGGTAGCAATAATGGTAAGCGATCCCCCCTCCTCAATCTTGCGCGCAGCGCCCAAAAAGCGTTTGGGCTTTTGCAGAGAAGTGGCTTCCAACCCGCCGGTAAGCACGCGGCCCGAAGACGGCGCTACCGTATTATACGCACGGGCCAAACGGGTAATGGAGTCCAGCAAAATGACCACATCTTTACCTTGCTCGGCCAGGCGTTTGGCTTTTTCCAGCACCATCTCGGCCACTTGTACGTGGCGGTCAGCCGGCTCGTCAAACGTAGAAGCCACCACTTCGCCCTTCACGCTGCGGCTCATATCGGTAACTTCTTCGGGGCGTTCGTCAATCAAAAGCACCATCAGCACCGCGTCTTTGTAATTTTCGGCAATGGAATGGGCAATCGCCTGCAAAATCATGGTCTTCCCGCTTTTAGGCGGGGCAACGATAAGCGCACGCTGGCCTTTACCAATAGGAGCAATCATATCAATCACACGTTGGGTAATGGCATTTTTGTCCGTTTCCAGCGTAAAGCGTTCGTTGGGGTGCAAAGGAGTTAAGTTTTCAAAAAGCGGACGGTTATAGATTTTATCGGTTTCTATCCCGTTTACTTTTTGTACTTGCAGCATGGCAAAATAGCGTTCGTTATCTTTGGGCGGACGGATGAGCCCTTCTATGGTGTCGCCTTTACGCAGCCCAAAGCGTTTGATTTGTGAAGGAGACACATAAATATCATCCCCACTGGAGAGATAATTGTTTTCTTCCGAACGTAAAAAGCCAAATCCGTCGGGCAAAATCTCCAGCACGCCACCGCCATACACCGAGCCGCTTTGCTTGGCTTGAATGGCCATAATGCGCCCAATAAGGGCTTGCTTGCGCAGGCCGGAAATATCTTCTAAATTATAGTTTTGTGCCAATTTAGTCAAATCGGCCACGCTTAGCTTGTTAAGCTCGCGCGCATCCATGGGTTTGGCCCCGTTTGGCTGACGCAAAGGCTGATTATTATTAAAGGGACGCGGTTGCGGCCGGTTATTATTACGCATAGGGCGTTGCTCGCGCGCTTGCGGGCGCGGGGCAGCAGCCGGTTTTTCGGCCGTCTCCTGCGGGGCAACAACCGGGGATTGGATAGGTTGCGCCGGAGCCGACTCGGGCGTTTTGGTAGCCGCGGCGGCTTTTGCCACTTTGGCGGTTTTGGTTTCTTTAGCAGGTTTTACCGTTTTTTCCTGCGCGATTTGTTCTTCCATGACTACTCCTATTTTATTTATGTAATAAACTGAGTGCGTTATAAAAATGCGTTACTTGCCGTTTTAGCTGCGCCTTGCTGGTGTGAAAAAATACCACGTCCGCCCGCTGGGCCTTTTGCGCAGCAGATAATTGCTGACGGCTGCGGCGCTGATATTGCGTTAAACTGATATTACGCTCTTTTAAGCGCAAGGATAAACTTTTTTCATCCGCCCACAAAGCAATGTTTAAATCCGTTTTGCGCTCCCACCCGGCCTCAAACAGCAGCGGCACCTCTACCACAATGATTGGTTGCTTGCAATTTTTAATTTGCGCTTGCACGCGCTTTAAAATGAGCGGATGTAAAATTTGCTCCAGTGCACTACGCTTAGCGGCATTTTTAAAAACCCGGGCCGCAATTTCTGTTTTTTCCGTAGTGCCTAAAGCCGCGTGAATTTTTTTAAGTACTGCCGGGCAGATGTAAAGTTCACGCACAATTTCATCACAAGACACCGTACCCGCCCCGCAAGCTGCAAAATAAGACAACGCCGTACTTTTGCCACTTAACATCGGGCCGGTTAAACCGATCACCCACTTATTTTTTGTGTGAAAACTCATAGCGGAATTTTTTCAAGCTCGTACCAATTTTTACCGGCTTTGGCACTCACTAACAAAGGTACGCGCAATTTAACGGTATTTTGCATTAAGTCTTTAATGTTTCTAGCTGCACTTTGTAATTGGTCTTGCGGCAGCTGAAAAATCAGTTCATCATGTACCTGCATGACCATATGCACCGCACTGTTACGGTAGGCATTAAACACGTCCAGCATGGCTTTTTTAATAATATCCGCCGAACCGCCTTGCACAATGGTGTTAATGGCCGCGCGTTGGGCAAAACTGGCCATACTGCCAATACCCATATTAAACTCCGGCAAGTAGCGCACATGCCCTAACATTGTTTTTACATACCCGTTTTGGCGGGCCAACGCAATATTTTTATCAATCCACGCACGCACTACACGATAAGTTTGGAAATATTGGTCAATGTAATCTTTCGCTTGGCGCAGCGAAATGCCCAGAGATTCAGACAGGCCCATCGGACCCTGCCCATATATGATACCAAAATTGATAGCTTTTGCGCTAGAGCGCATTTCGGGCGTGACCAACAGGGGCATGACCCCAAACACTTGGGATGCCGTTTGCGTGTGAATATCCCCCCCGTCTAAGAACGCCTGGATAAGCACCGGGTCCTGGCTTTCGTGCGCCAAAACACGCAAGTCAATTTGTGAATAGTCCACACTTAAAAGAACCTGCCCCTGCGGTGCACAAAAAGCCCGGCGCAACTGGCGGCCTTTTTCGGTACGGACCGGAATATTTTGCAAATTGGGGCTGGAACTGGACAACCTACCCGTCACCGTACCGGTTTGATCCAAGTAGGAATGGACCACGTTGTTATCATCTGCCAGCAGCAGTAAATTATCCACATACGTAGATTTAAGTTTACTGCTGGCCCGGTAATCCAAAATCGTACGAGCAATGGGATAAGATTGCGCCACTTCTTCCAATACACTTTCATCCGTGGAATACCCGGTTTTGGTTTTGCGCACGGGCGGGATTTTCATTTGTTCAAACAACAAAGTCCCCAACTGTTTGGGCGAATTGATATTGACGGGGTACCCCGCTTGTGCATCAATGGATTCTTGGCACTGTTGCATTTCCTGTTCCAAAAGCACTCTAAAACTTTCCAACCACCCCGGGTCAATATGTAGTCCTTTCCACTCCATATCGGCCAGTACCATCATTAGCGGCAGCTCCAGGGTTTTGTATAGTTCGTACTGACCGCTTTGCTTGAGTGCTTCTGTTAATTTTTGGGACAACGGCCAAATAAACTGGTTATAGATACTTAATAATTGGGCGGGGTTTTCCTCGCTTACGGTCACGGAAAAATAGTGTGCACACGCCCCGGCAAAACTCAAATCCCCCGATGGATTTAACAAATACGCGGCTAAACGTCCGTCAAAACAATTTAAAAAGTGTCCTTCCAAATTCAGCTCCAACAAGCGCAGCGTTAATTTGAGGTCATACCCCAATTTTTCAATGGAATCATTTAAAAAAAGCTGTTTGAGTTGTGCCAGCTCCCAGGGTTGCACATCTGTCAATGCAACGATAGCTACTTCTTGCGCGTTTAGGCCCACCACCAGCAACTCCTCATCGGTGTGAACAAACACTTGCTTCGCCGCTTGGGCCCGTTTGAGGGCCTCCGCCAACGTAAGGGTTTTCGCCGTAACGGGCGCCAACATTTCCGTTTGTACCGTGGCAGCGGATGGGATCAACGCCAGTAAATTCTTAAATTCATACCGGGCAAACAGTTTTTCGAGGGTTTCCACATCGGCCAAGCGCACCTGGTAATCTGCCAAATTAAACGGCATGGAAAGGCTGCGGTCCAGCACGACCAACTGTTTGGATAACAAGGCGTTTTCCTCACTGTCTAGTAACTTTTTAGCCAAGGCAGGTTTAATTTGCGGGTCCCCGTTATGGGCAGCCCGTAACATGTCTTCCAAGTGACCAAATTTGGTTACCAGCTCTACGGCACTTTTAGGCCCAATGCCCGCCGCCCCGGGGATATTGTCCGACGCATCTCCCACCAATGCAAAATAATCCGGCAAAAAGGCCGGCGTAACGCCAAATTTTTCCTGGGCGGCTTCGGGTCCTTTAAACGCATCTTTACCCGAAGGCCAAATGGAAATAAAATCGTTTAAAAACTGGTATACATCCTTGTCTGATGTGACCAACACACTGGGCACTTGGGCTTTTTGGGCTTCCCGCGCCAAAAAAGCCATCAGGTCATCGGCCTCAATACCCGGTTGGGCCACTACAGCTAAACCGAGCTGTTTTACCAAATCGCGCGCCAGGTTGAGCTGCCTAACTAAAGCATCATCGGGTTTATCCCGGTTGGCCTTGTAGGAAGGCAATAACGCCTTGCGCCGCACACAACCACCCGGGGAATCAAAACACACCGCCACATAGTCCGGGTGTTTTTCTTTGAGCATTTTTAAAATCCAACGCAAAAACCCGTAAAGTGCCCCTACTTCCAACCCGCTGGAAGTGGATAATTTAGGCAGCGCATGGTAATTACGGTGCAAAAAACCGTGTGCGTCGATCAAATAAAACTGGGGGCTTAATTGGGTGGTCATAAAAAGGGGCTTATAAGGCAGGTAGGGAACGAAGCCCCGCCCTCAACAGGGCGGGGAATAAAACTATTTTAACAACTCATCCAACTTAGCAGCCAACGTTTCTTTGGACTGTAAGCCTACCGCTTGGAAAGCAATTTGTCCGTCTTTAAATGCAATGAGCGTAGGCACGGAAGAAATTTGATATTTTCCGGCCGCATTCATACCCTGGTCCACATCCAATTTGCATACTTTTACCCGGCCTGCATACTCGTTGGCCAATTCCTCCACCACCGGGGCCAACATGCGGCAAGGTCCGCACCAGGTAGCCCAAAAGTCCACCAGTACCGGCCCTTGGGCTTTTAATACTTCGCTCTCAAAATTTGCATCCGTTAAAATGACTTCACTCATAATTACCTCTCCATTAAAAGTATAAGACCAGTATAGCAAAAATAAGCCGGGTTTGGAAAAAATCTCCCTTTTCTGCTTGTACCTCACTTTATGTTTTGGATTGTTTCCCGCCCGCAAAGTATTGTACAATAACCCTACCGGGAGGCCGCGTATGACCGAAAAATTGTTGTGTATTGTTACCCCGCAAGCCCGCACCTATTATAAAGCGGTTTGTGTTGCCAAAGAATTTTTGGATAAAGACCAAAACATCGTCAATACAACCGGCACGATTCCCGATGGGGAAGTGTTAGAATTGTCGACTACTTCCGTTACTAAAAAACACTTTGAGTCCGGTAAATTGCACGGAAAATTGGAAATTATTAATTTAACCGATAACACCGTCTCTTTTACCGAAAAGTATGAACATGGCCGGTTGATGGAGATTACGGAACACACCGTTACCATTCCCATCCCGCTGGAAAAACAACACCCCGCGGCCCCGATTTATCCGGGCACTACTTTAAAAACAGGAAAAAACACCCGCGCTTTTTACGTACAGGGCAAACAAATTGCCGAGGAAACCCTCTCGGCAAACGGGGCCACGTTAGAACTACTGGGTAATATCCCTGATGGGGAAGCCAAAGAATTTACAGACAGCGGCAAACTCAAAACAGAAGCCACCTACAAGGATAACAAACTCAACGGCTTACTGGTCCGCTACGATGAAGAGGGCAAACTGCTTTGCAAAGAAACGTATGAGCAAGGCACCTTAAAAGGACCGGCTGAATATTATTCCTACACGCAGCAAGAAACCTTGCATACCCTCTGTAATTACAAAAATGCTTTGCTGGAAGGAGACTTTACCGTTACCCAGTCCAACGGCGCCATACGCGAGCAAGCCACCTACCAAAAAGGAAAAATGCACGGTTTGCACCGCACCTATTATTCAAACGGGAAATTAGAAGTTGAAGAAATGCTCATTGACGGGAAAATACAAGGCACCCGCAAATTGTATTTCCCGGACGGACAATTGTGGTTTGAAGAAAATTATGTCAACGGCCGCCTGGATGGGGATCGTACCGAATTTTTTGCCGATGGCAGAACCCGGCTTACCGAATTTTATTGCGATGGCATGCTCAACGGGCAACGCAATATTTATGACCCGGCCGGCCAACTGATTAGCTGCGAAGAGTACCACTGGGGCAATATCGTCCATAATACGGAGTACCGGGAATTATGAAAATCACCCGTTTTTGTCCGGCCAAGGTAAATTTGTTTTTAGAGGTTACCGGCAAGCGCCCCAACGGCTACCACGAACTTACCACCCTGTTTGCCAAGATAGACTTGGGCGACCACTTGAACCTAGACCTGACCCCAGCTTCCCAGACGGAAATTTCCTTGCAGGTAACCGGTCCCATCGGGGCCCAAATCCCGGCCTGTGCCGATAATTTAGTATGTAAAGCGGCCCGGGCTTTCTTGGAACACTATGCGCTGCAAGCCCGCATCCACATCACGTTAGACAAACACATCCCTACCGGGGCGGGGCTGGGGGGTGGCTCTTCCGACGCGGCCGGAGTGCTGCTGGCTTTGTGTGAAGCTTTTGATAAAAACCCGTTGGAATTGATAGATTTGGCCGCCCAACTGGGGGCCGATGTGCCTTTATTCTTATACCCGGACACTTTTTTAAAAGGCCAAGGGATCGGAGAAAAACTCACTCCGCTTCCCGCTGCCAAAACGCTTCCGGCTTTATTACTGATTTATCCGTTGGTTCCTGTTTCCACAAAAGAGGTTTTTGCCCGCATGCATGTGCCGAGGCAAGACGATATATTGACAAACCTTTCTAAATTAGATAGACTAATAGGTGCCGTACAAAACGGGTGCCCGTTTTCAGCGTGGCAACCGTTGCTCTTTAATAGACTTGAGGATTACGTACTTCCGTTTGTAAGCCCGGTGCAGCAAGCGCTTCATACGTTGCAACGTGCAAACAACGGGATTGGTTTGATGTCCGGTTCCGGTTCAACCGTATTTACTTTAGTTGGCACTAAGCAAAATGCGCAAGAACTTGCAGCTCGGCTGCAATATACCCAAGCCCTGGTATTCCCAGCGGTCTTTCACAAAGGAACTGTATATGCAAATTACAGAAATAAGAGTACACCTCACTCATGAAGAACGCTTAAAAGCGTTCGTAAGCGTAACGTTCGACCATTGTTTCACCGTGCGAAATATGAAAATAGTGGAAGGGAACACAGGGCTCATCTTGTGTATGCCTTCGCGCAAAGCAGCGGATGATTCCTATAAAGACTTGGCACATCCGATCACGAAAGAATTTCGCAGCTACTTGGAAAGCAATGTCATGCAGGCCTACCATGAAGCCGTGGAAACGCACCCGGCTGAAGCGTTAGATTCTGCCGCGCATGAAGCGTAAAACGTTACAATAGATACTGCGTTACTTTTTAATACGACTGCTTGCTAGCAGTATCTTACAATTTACTTCCGGATGGTGAAATGGTATCACTACTGGTTTTGGTCCAGTCATTCTAGGTTCG
>CAMVRX010000015.1 GCA_947170005.1 uncultured Elusimicrobium sp. | reverse complement strand
TAATCTTTTAATTGGATACCGTCTTGCTGGGCAATGCCGTAATGCTCACGCATCCCGGCAAACAGTTCCGCTTGTTTGACCGTGTCAATCCCCAAGTCGGCTTCCATATCCAAATCTAGTTCCAACATGTCTTCCGGGTAACCCGTTTTTTCAGCTACCATCGTCACTACTTCTTTGGTAACCGTAGCTTCGTCCAACACTTGCGCTTTAGCAGTGGCCGCTACAGGCGCGGGGGTTGCTACCGGGGCCGGGGCCGCTACTGGCGCAGGCTGAGCCGCTGGTGCGGGTTGCGCCACCGGTGCAGCGGCCACCGGAGCAGCCGTTGCCGTAGGTTTGCCCGCGTTCGCCAATACAAACTTAATGCAGTGTCTAATAGTCGGGTAATCTTTTAATTGGATACCGTCTTGCTGGGCAATGCCGTAATGCTCACGCATCCCGGCAAACAGTTCCGCTTGTTTGACCGTGTCAATCCCCAAGTCGGCTTCCATATCCAAGTCCAACTCCAGCATATCCTCGGGGTAGCCGGTTTTTTCAGCTACCATCGTCACTACTTCTTTGGTAACGGTGGCTTCGTCTAACGCTTGCGCTTTAGGAGCAGGCGCAGCTACCGGGGCCGGGGCCACTACAGTGGCGGGCTGAGCTATCGGCGCGGGTTGCGCTGCCGCAGCCGGCGCAACAGCGGGTTGAGCCGCAGGTTTACCTGCATTGGCAAGTACAAACTTAATGCAATGACGAATGGTTGGATAATCTTTTAATTGGATACCGTCTTGCTGGGCAATGCCGTAATGCTCACGCATCCCGGCAAACAGTTCCGCTTGTTTGACCGTGTCAATCCCCAAGTCGGCTTCCATATCCAAATCCAGTTCCAGCATATCCTCGGGGTAGCCGGTTTTCTCGGATACCATTTGCACTACTTCTTTGGTAACCGTAGCTTCATCGAGCGCCTTGGCAGAGGCTGCCGCTACAGGCGCAGGTTGCGCTACCGGAGCGGGTGCTACAGGTGCGGGAGCCGCAGTAGCCACCGGCGCAGCGGCCGCCGGAGCTGCTTGTACAGCAGCAGCCGGTTTGCCCGCGTTCGCCAATACAAATTTAATGCAGTGTCTAATAGTGGGATAATCTTTTAATTGGATACCGTCTTGCTGGGCAATGCCGTAATGCTCACGCATCCCGGCAAACAGTTCCGCTTGTTTGACCGTGTCAATCCCCAAGTCGGCTTCCATATCCAAATCCAGTTCCAGCATATCCTCGGGGTAGCCGGTTTTCTCGGATACCATTTGCACTACTTCTTTGGTAACCGTAGCTTCATCGAGCACTTTAGCGGGAACTGCCGCTACAGGCGCAGGCGCAGGTTGCGGCGCCGGGGTAGCCACCGGGGCAGACATCGGTTGCACGGCGGGTTGAGCCGCATGCACCGCGTTTACTTTATCTACAAACGCTTGCGAACCTTCCATTACTAAAGCAGGTTTTACGCCGTGTTGATAGTTATCCTTAATACGTAACGTGTTTTGGGTTACTTCCAACACCGGGGTTTGCTGGCCGGAAATTTGTTTGAGCCATGCTTCGTGCTTGGCGTTATCAAAAATGCGCGGCTCGCCTTCCTTCCAGGTTCCTTCTAATAAGGTCATCCCCAATTGGGAACCAAACCCGGCCGCTAAACGCAAGGCGTATTTAAAATTATAGTGGCCCCCTTTGCTAAGCGTAATGCCCGCAAGTTCGGGGTCAGCTTCTTTAAAGTTGGCAATGGGCGGCACCAGCCCGGTGTTTAAGCACCGCACGGCAATCGCATCTTCCAGCCCGGCACCCATGGAATGGCCCGTAAAACCCTTTGTATTGCTAACAATCACGTTGCTTACATCCGCACCAAAGGTGGATTTAAGGGCATACGCCTCGGCACTGGCACTGCCGCCACGCGCAGGCGTGTACGTTTCGTGCGAAATAAATACCAACTGCTTGGCAATATCGCTGCGGTTTAAACCGTAGTCTCTTTCAGCCGCCGACACCAAGCGGTTCATCACGCTGGCCACATGCCCCACATCCAAACGCGTAACGTGGAAGCCGCTATTAGAAATTTCGGTTTCCAAAAGTTTGGCCAGCGGTTTCATCCCGCGTTTTAATACTTCGCTTTCTTCTTCTACAATTAAAGACACAGCCCCCATCCCTACAATCATGCCGTTACGGCGGCGGTCAAAAGGCAAGGCAGCCTTGGCAACGTCGGCCTCTGTCGTGGCAGCGCCGGAAGCCAAAAATGCCGTTAAAATCCATTCGCTGACATTATCGTTGGTAATATCGTCGGCACTAATGACAATCACACGTTTGCAGCGCCCCAGCCGGATCCAGTCCTGCGCTACGCCGATAGCTTGCGCGGTAGAGGCACAGGCAGCGCTCATCGCAGTCGCTGGGCCGCGGGCGCGGAGCCATTGGCAGAAGTGACAGTGGGCAATAATAATGGTTTTTAAGATAAATTCAGAGGTAAACGCCTGAGGCTCCACTTCTTTGTCTTTAAAGTTTTGCTGGTACCACGCTTCCATTTCGGCTTTTAAAGCCGGATCGGTAATTTGGGCAATAAATTTGTCGCAAAACGCGCGAACTTCTTTAGCCGTTTTATTATTTAAGAGGCCTTCCACACGCTTGGTGAGGTCCCCCATCATACTGTTAGCCACGGGGAATGCCGAGGTAAAAATCACCCCCGTTTCGTCAATCATTTCAGCTGGCAGGCCCCAGCGGTCCGGCAAGTAGCCACCCGTAGAGGTGGGCTTATAATACAGCACCAGCGGAATACCGGCATCCTTCAAAGCCAACATCCCGGCGGCAATCGCCAGTTGGAAAGAACGGTCCATGGATTTGACCCACTTAGCGGGCAACCCAAATTCTTTTTCCAGGTCAAACGCGCCGCCGCGGGCCGAAAGTTTAATCGCTTGCTCGGCCGAGGTAAGCCGCTCAAAGCGGTGGTTGCCGTCTTTCGATTTAATGACAAATTCTACATGTTTATCAATTTGCTTTTGTTGGGTTTCACGGCTCACGGGCTCAATCATGTTGCGGCCGGATAAAATTTCGTCCAACACCCCCTCGCGGAAAATCTTGTCCCAGCTGCCGGGGCCGCCGGCGGCAATACCACTAATTACAATCGGTTTTTTCATAAGTTCCTCTTCATCGTATACTACGTCCTGCGTGTTTTGAGTTTGCGTATTTAGTACAGAACTGCTGGCTTGCGCCTTTACAGCTTGCGGCGCGTTGGAAGTTACCCAGTTGACAAACGCCGGGTTATAGGTACTGTTGTCGCCAAAGATATCGGTACCTTTCCAATCTACATGGATTCCCGATGAAATAAAGTTGGCAAACAAATCGTTAAACTCCACAATACCGCCTTTCTTGGGGTGGTTGGAGGCCACTACCTTAATGTCTTTTTTATCGGCTAACGTATTGGTAGCCAGGGCCGAAAGCACACGCTTGGGGCCGCACTCTACAAACAGCCGCACACCCGAATCGTACGTCGTTTGCAGTTGTTTAATCCACTCTACGGAGTGCGAAATCTGCGTCACCATCAAGTCCTTAATTTTCTCAGGATCGCTGGGGTAGAATTCGGCCGTTACGTTGGTGGTAATCGGCATCGTGGGTGCGTGAAATGTTAAGGTATCTAAGAACGCACGGTACTGCGGCATGGCCGGGCGCACAATAGCGGAGTGGAATGCATGCGACACGGGGATTTGTACCGCTTGGATGCCCATCGCGGTAAACATCGCAATCGCATCATCAATGGACTTGCTGGCCCCGGCAATCACGGTTTGGGTGGGGCAGTTTTTATTGGCAACTGCCACGTAACCGCTAATGCGTGCCAGTTCTGGCTCTACCTTTTCCACGGGGGCCGCAATCGAGGCCATTTTGCCGTTGTCCTCTACGCGAATTTCGCTCATCACTTTGCCGCGCGTACAAACAGCTTTTAACCCGTTTTCAAAGTCAAAAATACCGGCAGCCACCGCAGCCGCATATTCGCCCAAGCTGTGCCCCATCACTACGTCGGGCTTAATGCCAAAGGATGATAAGAGCCGCATCATGGCAATATCGGCCGTCAGCACAGCGGGCTGGGTCATTTCGGTTTTCTTAATGGCGGCCTCACGCACGGCAATTTGTTCTTTGGTTTCGCCGGGTTTGCTCCACAGCGTTTCGGTTAAAGTTTGACCGATAATATTGCGCAGGTGGCGGTCGGCCTCGTCAAACGTGTCCTGGACGATTTTGTATTTGCTCGCCAAATCTTTCATCATGTCCACATATTGCGAACCTTGCCCCGGGAACATAAAGCACACCTTGGGTTTAATTTCGCTGGGTGTAAACGGATAAATGGCCTTCATCCGCAAGTGTAGCGAATCGGTCGTCCACACATCCTGTTTGGCAGCAATTTTCTTGAAAAATTCAATTTTCTCTTGCAGTTTCTCCGGGCTTTCTACGTTAATAGTTACCGCAAAATGCCCCGGCTTGGCAATATGATTCTGGTACGAAATACTGGGCAAATAGGTCGGGTCCAGCACGGCGGCCAAAGAGGCTTTATCCAGCACCGCATACAGTTCTTCTTTCGTAGCGGCCGAGAACGTAAGCACATCACTTTGGATTTTTTCACCCGGCACGTGCAGCGTATATTCCCCTGCTTTGGGCGCGGCCGCTTGCACTGTTTGTACCGGGGTTACGCTCGGCGTCACTGCAGCCGCCTGTGCGGGCACAGCCGCGGGTTTATTTAAAAGGGCATCATTCATTTCTTCCATCGCTACGTGGAAGTTGGTCCCGCCAAACCCAAATGCCGACACATTGGCACGGCGGATTTTGCCGTCCGGCCAGGCTTCGGCCTTGGTAATTACACGGAAAGGACATGTGGCCCAGTCCACATTCGGGTTGGGGGTTTCAAAATTCACAGAGGGCGGCAATACCTTATTATATAAGGCTAAAGAAGTTTTAATTAAAGCCGCAATCCCGGCCGCCGCTTTGGCGTGGCCGATTTGGCTTTTTACACTGCCTAGCCCAATGGTGCCCGGCTTGGCGTACGGGCCAAAGGTTTCGGTCAGGCTGGCCAGTTCCACGGCATCCCCCACGCGGGTACCCGTGCCGTGCGCTTCAATCAGGCCCACGTCGGCCGGCGTATATTCTACTTGCTCAAAGGCTTTTTCTACGGCAATTTTTTGGCCTTTGGGGTTGGGGGCGGTGATGCCTTTGCCCTTCCCGTCCGAGGACGCGCCCACGGCGCGGATGACCGCATATACGCGGTCGCCGTCTTTGACGGCGTCGGACAAGCGTTTTAAGATGACCATACCCGCGCCTTCGGCCATGACAAACCCGTTGGCACGCGCATCAAAAGGATAAGACCCGGTTTCGGACAGTGCACCGATTTTGCAGAACTTAATGTAGGCAGAGGGAGACATCATCTGATCTACACCGCCGGCAATGGCCATGTCAAAGTTCCCCATGCGCAGCCCGTTAACCGCCTGATCAATGGCGGCCAAAGACGTGGCACACGCGGCGTCCACGGTGAAATTGGTGCCGTGCACGTCAAACACGTTGGCCACACGGCCGGCAATCACGTTAGCCAGCTCGCCGGGCATGGAGTCTTCGGTTACAGGCGTAAATTTTGCACGCACACCCGCGTCCATTTCGTCCATCAGCTGGGCAGCCGCTTGCGGCGCCAGGGATTTATAAGTAGGCGTATCTTTCAAAATTTCGTAGAGGAAAGGGCGGTTGAGCCGCGTGTTGGACATCTCATTCTTCATCCCGCCCATGGAGTTGCCGATAATTACCGCGGTGCGGTTGCGGTCAAACTCTTTTTTATCGTAGCCGCTGTCTTCCAGTGCCATGCGGGTGGTTTCAATGGCCAAGTGTTGCACCGTGTCCATTTGTTTGGCAATTTGCGGCGGGATGCGGTATTTTAAGGAATTAAATTTAAATTCTTGCGGGATAAAACCGCCGATTTTGGAGTAAAGTTTATCTTCGGCTTTATGGTCGGGGCTGTAGAACAGCTTATAATCCCAGTAAGAGGCGGGAATTTCCGTAATACAATATTTACCGGCTTGAATATTATTCCAGAACTCGTCCTTATTTAAAGCTCCGGGCATGATGGCACCAATGCCTACTACGGCTATCGGTTCTAGGTTTTTTTGGGTCATTATGTCTCCTCATGCGGGGCCCTTTGCCCCGCAATCTGTTATGTATATATTGTAGTAAATTTGGAAAACCCACCCCAAAATTTGCGGAAAACTTCTTGACAAAACCTAATTTGCATTATTAGATTTTTCACAATCCTCCACATTCGTTTCACATCTTCCGTCGTAGCTCTCTATAGCCAAGCTTGTAGTTTTTGCAAATTTAAACCTCATTTTGAGCTTTTGCGGCTTCAAAATAAGCTTATTTTTTGCCAAACAGCCCTTTAAAATTTTGCACTTATTCTATTTTATGCTAAAATATACGTACAATTTAATCTGTTTTTGGAACCGTATGCAGAATACGGGGGACTTAGCAAATCGCCAAGTTTCGATACTAGTTCAAGGACAGGCGTATTAGGCATAAAACGAACGGACTAATTACCCGGACGTTTTGTGCCGAGTGTTTATCTTTGGATAAACCACGGCTGTTTGAGATTAGACCCTAGTATCGACTTGTCTCCGATAGCCGTTTTGCATATTCTCCAAGCAGTTAAATTGAAACTAAAACTGAGGAGAATGCACATGAAAGTATCACACAAACGGGGGTTTACCCTCATTGAGTTGTTAGTAGTCGTGCTCATTATCGGTATATTGGCGGCCGTAGCCGTGCCGCAATATACCAAAGCCGTAGAAAAAAGCCGCATAGCAGAAGCCTTGGTAATCTTGGATTCTATTAATCAAGGATACCAACTTTGCGTGTTACAATACGGAACAGAAGCAGATGCCTGCATCAATTCCTTATTTAGCAATTTGGATATAGAACTGCCCGGAGAAATAGAAGAATGCCCCAGCGGCGACCCGGAATGTGTAGATACGAAAAATTGGAGATATCGTAACGAAGGTAGTGGCACCGTATACGCCGACCGCTTAGATGCACAAGCGACAGACGACGGCGGTGTTTCTTATGATTTAGAACTGGATCTAAGCACAGGAATCATCCGATGCGGAAACAGCTTCGGAACAAATTGTATACAATTATACGGACAAAACTCTTATCAACTCAATTAACGTCCTCATAACAACAGCCCCACTCTTACAAAGAGCGGGGCTGTTACTATCAAAAGCTTTCCAACTCTTTTATTCTTGTACCGTTTCGGCCACATCTTGCGCGGGCATATCTGCCACCGGGGCTTCTTCCCCGCCTTTGATGTGTTCCAACTCTTCAATCACGCGCAGCAGCGTAGGCTGCAGCTTGGCTACCTCTTGCTCAAAGGTCCCCAGGCGGGCTTCCAACCGTGCCAGCTGCCCGGCCACATCGGCCTCGTGCTTTTGGGTAGAGGCTTTTAATTCTTCCAAACGGTAGTGTAATTCTTTGACCTGCTCTTTCAGGTCCGCCACTTCCAAGGCAGCGGGCACTTGCGCACTTTGCAGTAGCGCGGCACGCGGCGTAAACACCGGGGCTTGCGGCGCGGTTACCTCATCCAAACCTTCCGCTTCTTCTTCCAAATCCTGCTCGTCCTCCAGCGCGGCGTGATACTTTGCAATAAAGACGAAGAGTAAAATAAAACAAATTACAAAACCGGCAATTAACCAAATAACAATATTTTCCATAGCCTTATATTACCATATTTTGAATTTTATTTCTTGTGCTTGTGTTTTTTGACGGCCGCATCCGGCGCAGCCGGGCGGATAAACCCGCGGTGGCTGACCACTACAAAGCACATAAAAAACAGTGCCAGCCCCACTAACCCGCACACCACACCGCGCCACAACGGCGCCGTGGGCAGCGGGCAAAGCCAGTAAAACAGCCCCGCCAGCACAAAAAACGCCACAAAATTCGTAAACGTAAACTTAAATTCCAAGTTCATTTAATCACCGTCCCGGTTTGGCCTGTTTGATAATGCACAATGCGGATTTCCACACCCTTTTCTTTGGCCAAACGCACAGCATCCGGGTGCAGCACGCTGGCACCGTTTAGGGCCAGCTTATACATCTCGTCAAAATCCAATACTTCATAGCGCTGGGCTTTTTGGTTTTTATTGGGGTCGTCGGAATAAACGCCGTCCACATCTTTGACCATTTCCACGTGGTCCGCCCCCAGTTTATGCGCTAAAAACACGGCCGACACGTCCGACCCGCCGCGCTTAAGCGTGGTAATCTCTTTATCTTCTCCAATGCCTTGGAACCCGGCCACAATCGGCACATGTCCCTTTTCAATTTCTTGAGCCAAGCGGTCTCCTTTGAGGGTCAAAATATCCGCACCGTTATGCGTGGCCGTGGTAACTAAACCAATTTGCGACCCTGTCAGCGACACCGACGGCACCCCCACGGCGCGCAGCGCAATAGATAAAAGGGCCACACTCACGCGCTCGCCGGTGGTGATGAGCATATCCAGCTCGCGCTTATCCGGATTGGGACAAATACTAAACGCGTGGTCCAAAAGCACATCGGTCAAGTTTCCGTTGGCCGAAGCCACCACTACGGGCACAAGGCCCTGGTCCCAGCGCGATTTGATGAGCTGGGCCGCCAGTAAAAGTTTTTGTTTATTGGCCAGCGTATTGCCGCCAAATTTCATAATGCAAACATTAGGCATAGTTACTTCACTTTTTTCATTTGACGTTTCCAGGCCTTCTTAGCCGCTTTTTGTTTTTTCTTGGCCTCGCCGGAAAGTAAATCTTCCACGCGCTGTGCTTTTACTTGCGCCAAATTTTGCTCATCGTGCTCAATTTTGCGCTCCCAATTATCCAGGTTGGCGCGTTCGGCCGCAATGTGCTCTTTCATATACACCAGCTGCGTGTCCACTTGCTCCCCCACCAGTTGGAAAAGCTCCGCCTTGAGAGCGGGTTTTTCACTTTCAGGTGCTTTTTTGTATTTTTTGAGCAGCGTTTTAATTTGCTCGCGCCGCGCCTTAAATTGGGCTTTTTCGGCGGATACTACCGCGGCCTTGCCGTCTTTAAGCTGTTTTTCTTTGGCCAGTGAAACCGGGGCCAACAATCCTAAGAGCAATACAAAAATTACTAATTTTTTCATAAATTCTCCTTATAATGAGGTATCTTTCACACCCGCTTCTTCAAAACCCCGCGCACGCAATTTGCACGAGTCACACTTCCCGCACGGTTTTTCCCCTCCGGCGTAGCAGCTCCATGTCAGTTCAAACGGCACTTTTAACTGCGCAGCCAGGCGTACAATATCGGCCTTGGATAAATACATCAAGGGCGCCAGCACTTCCAAACCGTCGGTTACGCCTTTTTTCGTTCCGCGGTTTAAGGCTTGCGCAGCCGCCTTATAAAAATCGGGCGTACAATCCGGGTAGCCGGAAAAATCCACCGCGTTGGGCCCGGCAATAATAGCATCCGCATCCACAGCATCGGCCAAAGACCCCGCCAAAGACAAAAACAGCAAATTACGCCCCGGCACGTAGGTAGAAGGGATCCCCCCTGCCGTAATTTGTTCCACGGGCACGTCGGGCAGCTGCGCGGCGGCGTTAGTTAAAGAGCACCCGCCAAGCCACGGCAGTTTTACATCCAAAAAATGTGTTTTAACGCCCAGCTTGGCAGCAATTTTTTCGGCCGATTGTTTTTCGCGCACGTGGCGCTGGCCGTAAGTTACCGTTAAGGTTTCGCACGCATATCCCTGGGCCAACGCCCAATACAAGCACGTGGTAGAATCCAGCCCGCCGGAAAAAAGCACCACGGCTTTTTTGCGGGCCTTGGGGTTTTTTTGCGTGGAAAACGGCTGTGCTATCTTCAAATTAGTCCTCGTTGCGCTCGTTCAAAATACCCAGTACCTCAAAGTCTTCCATAGCCTTGAGGTCTTTGTCGTTAACGGTATCCAAGTATTTAATCGCGTAAATAATCAGGGTCACGCGCGGGTCCTGTGCCCCGTCGGAAGCGCTGTTGTACTGGCCCAGCAAAATGGCATCGGCCCCTTTGCTGGCTGCAAATTTCTTGCCGCGCTCCACCCCCATTTTAAGCACTTCGCGGTCCGGCTTTAAGTTTTTCACGCGCAGCAGCCCAATGTTGCCGTAGGCACGTTTGATTTCTTGGGCACTGGCAATTACTTCCAAATCTTGCACTTTGGTAGGTGAAAATTCCGGCCCGATCGGGATCCAATCCAGCGAACTGGTATCTAGCGTGGCACACCCGGCCAGCACGGCGGCCAACAGCGCAAAAAATCCTAATTTCTTCATAGTTTCTCCTATTTTTTTTGGGAGGCCAACTGTCCGCACGCAGCCAAAATATCGTTGCCCATACTCTTGCGGATCGTTACGCCAATCCCCATCCCCTTGAGCCCGGCGGCAAAATCTTTGACGATGCGCTCGTCCGTCTTTTCCCCCCGTCCCAAATTACACGCAATTAAATTGACGTGCAGTAAGTAATTATCCTTAATACTGTAAATCCAATCAGCCAACTTGCGGATGTGTTCCGGCCGGCTGTTGACGTTTTCCAATACGGAATATTCCAAAAACACCTGCCGCCCTGTCATGGCAATATATTCTTCCACCGCTTTTTTAAGGTCGTCCAAGTTAAACTTGCGGTTGACGGGCATCATTTTGGAGCGTTCTTTATTATCGGCATTGTGCAGCGAAATAGCCAAATTAGCTTGCGGTAAATCTAGGGCTAATTTGTGCAGCTTGTCGGCAATCCCCGAGGTGGAAACAGAAATATGCCGCGCGCCAATGTTGAGGTGGTTCTCACTGGAAAGTTCCTGCGCCGCTTTGACAACGTTTAGGTAATTGAGTAGCGGCTCACCCATCCCCATAAAAACAATGCTGCTAATACGCTCGCCCAGTTTTTCTTTGCGTAGATACTGGTACCACATGAGCACCTGGTCGGTAATTTCTTCGTCGGTCAGATCGCGCTTGAAACCCATTTTCCCCGTAGAGCAAAAGCTGCAATGCAGCGCACAGCCCACCTGGCTGGATACGCACACACTCCACGTATCTTGCGGCTTTAAAAGCACGGTTTCAATTTGCAACCCGTCACGCAGCGTTAAGAGTGCTTTGGCTACTTTGTCTTTGTTGGAAACGACAATTTTGCTGACCTCAAAACTTAAAATCGGGCAATCTTTTTTTAGGTTTTCGCGTAAATCGGCGGGCAGGTTGGTGGCCTCGTCCCAAGACGAGATACCTTTTTTAAACAGTGCCTCTTGCACCTGTTTGATGCGGAAGTTGGGCAGCCCGGCCGATTTAATATATTCTTTTACGGTTTCAAAATTCATATACCTTATTATACATAATTTATGGAGCCGCCCCTGTGAACTTTATGCCCAGGTACACAACAGCCCCGCTTACTGGCGGGGCTGTTTTGTGTACGGAAAAAGCGGGAGGGATTATAATTCGTATATTTTATATTCGTAGTCATCCTCATCATCCCGTTCAATTTGCCGGGAACTGAGCCCTTTGCAAATGGTAGAGCCATCATCATCAATACAAACGAATTTGCCTGCTTTAGGATCCTCTTCGGGGCCGCCACTGTAATTGGCAGAATAATAATAGATGGAATACCCGCTTTCCCACTTGGGGTCTGCCATAGCGGAACAACCGACTTTCCCGTTGGATGCTACAAAGCACTCGTCAATATAGACCTCCCAATTGTTAGTTTCGGATGGAAAGTCTATATCCAGGCCACCCTGTCTCGGGTCTCCGTTCGGGTTTGCCAAATAAAATACATCCGTGGCGTCTACTATAGCTTTTAGTAAGACTTTTGCTTCGGCCACACGCGCCTTGCGTACGGCTTTTTGGTATTGCGGCACAGCTACGGCCGCCAATATACCGATAATCAATACTACTACTAACAGCTCAATGAGGGTAAACCCCCGGGCTGTTTCCCTCGCCCCCGGAGGGAGAGGACGAGTGCGCCAGCACCGTGGTGAGGGGGTGTTTAATAAGACTTCTTCATTGTTGTTTTTCATAAGTTTTCTCCTATTTTTTATTCAATTTACCCGCTTATGAAACCAACAAAAACGGCTATTATACCCAGGCCAGTTAGGCAAGCCCACTTTATAACAGCCGTGTTCTATCCTATAGATAGACACTCGACATAAAACAAGTGGGTAATTAGTCCTCTTATTTTATGTCTCAAACGGACTGCTCTTGGCTCCTAACTGTGCCGTCTTAACGGTACGCCGTATTCTGCATACGGTTCCAAAAACAGATAAAATTGTACCTATAGTATAATAAAAAGCAGTCCGGTTTTCAAGAAATTCGCAAAATTTGACATTTTTTGCTATAATGGCAACACGATGAGTGAAGATATCAAATTTAGCACGGCCGGTTTCCGCGCCGTTATTGCAGGCGGACTAACCGCCCAAAATGTACAACGTCTTGCTTACGGGATTTCCGAACACATCCTGGAACATCCCTTCTACGGTTTTGAAGGCGAAGGCTACAAACGCCACTGCCAAACCCACGGCAAAAAGGTTAAAAAGCCCCTGGTCCTGGTCGGCTATGACACCCGCTTTCTATCCAAGCAGCTTGCTTACGTGGCGGCCAACGCGTTTGTACAAAACGGCATTGCCGTTAAAATTGACGAACTGCCGCTGCCCACCCCGGTGGCCGAATGGGCCGTCGTAAACGAATGTGCCCTGGGGGCGCTCATCATTACCGGCAGCGAAGGGGAATACTTCGTTAACGGCGTCAAATGGATTTCGTACTACGGCGGCATTGCCGGCAACGAGATTATGGAAGATATCGCCCGGCGCATCCCGGCTGCCAACGCCCAAATTTTAAAAGCCTCTTCTACCGAATTTGGCGAACTTAACGCCGCGGTAGTCGTCAGTAAAGATTTCCGCAAAATGTACTTAACGCGCATGGCCAGCCTGATTAACACCCGCGCGCTTAAAAACGCCAAACTTAAAGTAGCGGTGGACCCGCTCTTTGGTGCCGCCAAAAACTACTTGCGCGCTTTTTTGGAAAAATACGGCGTTACCGTGGAAGGCATCCACGAAGAAGACGATGTGCTTTTCGGCGGCAAAACCCCCAACGCGGGGCCGGTCAGTTTGCAGGAACTTAAAAAACTCGTCGTTTCCAAAAAACTGGCCCTGGGCATTGCCTGCAACCCGGACTGCGACAAATTCGGCCTGGTGGACGGTGAAGGCAACTGGGTTTCCGCCAACGAAATTGCCCCCATGCTCTTAGACCACCTGGTGCGCAACAAAAAGCAAAAGGGCCGCGTCTGCCGCAGCGTGATTACGTCCAACTTAGTGGACCAAGTAGCCAAAGCCCACGGGCTAATGCTGCGCGACACGCCGGTCGGTTTTAAGTATATTACCGAGCTGATGATCTCGGGCCAGTACGTCATGGGCATGGAAGAATCGGGCGGCATTGCCGTAGCCAACCACATCCCCGACAAAGACGGCCTGTTGGCGTGTCTCTTAGTCATTGATATGCTCGCGACCGAGCACAAAACTTTCAAGCAGCTTAAAAAAGAGTTCTACAAAAAGTACACGCAACTGTTTGACCAAAAAGTCAGTATCCCCAAAACGGAAACCGAAATCAACCGCATCATGGAGCGCTTGGATATCAAGCCGCCCCTGTCGCTTAGCAAAATTTCCGTGTGGCGCATTGACGCGACCGACGGGTTTAAGTTTATCTTAAAAAACGGCAGTTGGCTGGCCATCCGCCCCTCCAGCACCGAGCGTCTCATCCGCCTCTATGCCGAAGCAACCGACGAAAAACTGCCCGCGGTCCTAATTAAAGAAGGCAAAAAAATTATAGACAGTATCGTCTAGTTGAGGGAGGTTGTATGCCCCGTATTACCCAAATTACCGCGCGGGAAATTTTAGACTCCCGCGGTCTGCCCACGGTGGCTGCCGCCGTTTATTTGGAGGACGGCACCGTGGCCGAGGCCTCTGTCCCCAGCGGGGCGTCCACCGGCTCGCACGAAGCCTTAGAACTGCGCGACGGTGGGGCCCGCTACCACGGCAAGGGCGTATTAAAAGCAGTGGCAAACGTCCAAAAATTAAGCACCCTTCTTCAAGGGATGGACGTATTTGACGTGCGCGCTATAGATCAAAAAATGATTGCGGCCGACGGCACCGAAAACAAATCTAACCTCGGGGCCAACGCTACCTTGGCCGTGTCCATGGCTGCTTTGCGCGCCGGAAGTATAAGCGCCAAAATCCCCCTTTATAAACACCTGCGCCGCGTGTACGGCTTAGCGGACGACAACTATTTATTGCCTACTCCCCTACTTAACATTATTAACGGCGGCAAACATGCCGACTCGGGCCTGGACGTACAAGAATTTATGATCGTCCCCGCAGCCGCCCCTTCTTTCCAAGAGGCCCTGCGCCAAGCCAGCGAAACGTATCACTCCTTGCGCACCCTGCTTAAAGCACAAAACCAAGTGATTGCCGTCGGGGACGAGGGCGGCTTTGCCCCCAAAATTGCCAAGCACGAGGACGTACTTAAAACCATTTTAACCGCCGCCAAACAGGCCGGCCACACGGATATTTCCTTAGCGCTGGACTGTGCCGCCAGCGAATTTTACCACGACGGCCGCTACCATTTTGAAGGGCGCAGTTTAACTGCGGCTGAAATTTCCGCCGTGTATGCCGGTTGGTGCGCCCGCTATCCCCTTGTGTCTATCGAGGACCCGCTGCAAGAAGACGACTGGTCCGGCTGGCAGCAAATCACCCAAACCCTGGGCCACAAAATCCGCCTGGTAGGCGACGACCTGTTTGTCACCAACCCCCGGCGCTTGGCCCTGGGGATTGAAAAACACGCCGCCAACGCTATTTTAATTAAGGTAAACCAAATCGGCACCGTAACGGAAACGATTGACGTGATGAACCTGGCCAAACAGCACGGGTATGCGTGCATTGTCTCACACCGCTCCGGCGAAACGGAAGACACGTTTATTGCCGATTTAGCCGTAGCCACCAACGCGGGCGCCATTAAAACCGTCGCACCCGCCCGCAGCGAACGTACCGCCAAATACAACCGCTTGCTGCAAATTGAGGCCGAGCTGGGCCCCCAAGCTGTGTACGCCCAAGGACGTATTTTCCATTCGTAACTATGCTTAAAAAACTTCCCGCCAAACATAAAGTAATTGTCATTACAGCACTGGTCATTGTAACCGCCGGATTGTGGCTGGGCGGCAGCATTTATAATTTACTGCATAACAAATTGGAACTGCGGCGCTTAACCAAAAAACGTAATACTTTGGACGCAGAGTACCAACACCTTTTAGAAGAAAAAAAACTGCTGGAAGACCAGGACCCTGCTTATATGGAAATGCTGGCCCGCACGCGCTACAACATGGTCAAACCCGGCGAAATAGAATTTAGGTTCAAACATGATTAACATTGACGTACTGAACTTAGGCCCCATGGATAACGCCACGTATCTCGTCACGCGCGCCGCGGACGCGCTGTTAATTGACCCGGCGTGGGACCCCCAATTTATCATCCACACCGTGGAAACCAAAAAATTAAATTTGTGCGGTGTGCTGTTTACGCACGGCCACTTTGACCACGTCAAACGCGCGCAAGAACTGTTGGAACATTTCCACCTAAAAGCATATCTGGAAGAAAAAGACGTCCCTTTATCCGGCTTGCCCGCCGAACTGTTGCATACCTACAGCGGCGACCAAACATTTCAAATCGGTCCGTTTTCCGTACAAATTTTAGCCACTCCCGGCCATACCGCAGGCTGTGTGTGCATCCAAATAGAGGACGTTTTATTCACCGGCGACACTCTCTTCCCCGGGGCGTGCGGGCGTGTGGATTTGCCCACGTCCAACCCGCGGGATATGCTGGCCAGTTTGCGCCGCATAGCCGCGCTGCCGGAGGATACCCGCCTTTTTTCCGGTCATAGCTACGGCGGGCGGTGCAGCTCCACGGTGGCGGACGAAAAACTCCACAACCCGTACATGCGCAATGCGCTGCGCTGGGAGGAAAAATAATGCACCCGGTACTGCTTCATATAGGCAACTTTGAACTGGCCACTTACGGCCTGATGACCGCGCTGGGTTACGCCGCCGCGGCAGCTTATTTGGTTCCCCGCCTTAAAAACAGCGGCATTAAGGGCCTTACCGCCGACACGTTTTGGAACATTTTATTTATCGTGTTTTTAGGCGCAATTATCGGCGGCAAACTGCTCTTTATTCTCGTTTCCTGGCCGCAACTGGGTGCCACGTTGGCCGAAAAACTGGCCCATATCGTTAAGGATTTGCGCTACGGCTTTGTGTTCTTCGGCGGGCTGTTGGTGGCGGTAAGCGGGGCGGTGTGGTATATCCGCCGTAAAAAACTCCCGCTGTTAAAAACGGCCGATTTTTTGATTGTAGCCGTTCCGTTGGGCCACGCGCTGGGGCGTATCGGCTGTTTTTTTGCCGGATGTTGCTACGGCAAACCGACCGCTTTGCCGTGGGGGGTGCGCTTTACCGACCCGCACGCCCTGGTACCGCCGGAACTGGTCGGCATCCCTTTACACCCTACCCAACTCTACGAAGCCGGGCTGAACTTTGCACTCTTTTTGCTGCTGCACTATGCGTCTAAAAAACCGCACAAAGAAGGGAAAATTTTAGTGGAATATGTGCTGTGCTACGCCGTAATGCGCTTTTTATTGGAGTTTTTACGCGGGGACTTTCGCGGCGGATTTTTGCTTGGGCTTTCCCCCTCTCAACTGATTTCTTTGGCGGTGGCTGCCGTCGCACTATTTATTTGGGCCAAGTATTTACGAGGAGCTAACAATGCCGGATCAAAAAATAGTATTTGACGGGTACACCCGCCGTTTAGACGTATTTGCTGCTGATGAACTGCCGGACTTGTCGCGCGCTTTGGTGCAAAAAATGATTAAAGAGGGCCGCATTACCGTCAATGGCAAAACCGTCAAACCCTCCTGGCCCCTAACGCGCGGCGAAGTGGTAGAAATTACACTGCCCCGTGCCCGTACCCAAACGCCCTTAAAAGATTTGCTCATCCACGATGGGAAAGATTTTTTTGTGGTGATTAAGCCCGCCGGGCTACTCGTGCACCCGCAAAGCCCGGTGTGGGAAGAACACCCGCAGACGGTGTTCTCGTCGGATGAAACGCTGGTATCTATCATTTTGGCCAACCCGCCCAAAGGCTTTGACCCGGCCACCCCGCGCGCGGGCCTGGTCCACCGCCTGGACCGTGAAACCAGCGGCGTAATGATCGTCGCCAAAACGCCGCAGTTTCAAGCCGAAATGGTGTCCTTGTTTGCCAACCGCGAAGTGCACAAGACGTATCACTCCATTGCCTGCGGCGAAGTTCCGGGCGACAAAGGCACCATTGACGTGCCCATTGGCCGCGTGGCGGGCGGCAAAATTAAAGCCTCCGAAATCGGCCGCGAAGCCGTAACCGACTACAAAGTCTTAGAGCGCAAAAACGGATTTACCTACATTGAACTATACCCGCGCACCGGCCGCACCAACCAACTGCGCGTGCACTTAAATTGGCTGGGCTACCCCGTGCTGGGCGACTGGCTGTATAAGGGTGCCACCGCCGAACGTTTGATGCTCCACGCCCGGTGCATTGAGTTTAACCACCCGCTCACGGGCAAAAGTTTGAAATTTGAAGCTCCGGTGCCGGCAGACTTTCTCGCCGCGTGGAAACGGGTAACGAAAGGGAAATAAAAACCCTTTGTAGTTTAGCCAATTAGCGAAATTTATATAAATCCCCGTAGTTTTGGTGTGTATATTCACTTTGGCTTTTACCCGACAAATTTTTACACACTTTTTCCCCCACACTAGATTTGTTCGTCCAACAATGGAAATTCTCTTGATTAAAATATTTTTCTAGAAAAGGTATTCTTTCTTGTGTAGGAATACAAAAAATAGACCCTTCTGCGTAAGATTGTGTAGCACAGGTAAATTGGGCATACTCTAATTCTTCGTCTTCGTTCACATGTGCTCCGGCGGGCATTTCTATATCCAATTCATTTAAGTTCATAGTATATTGCCCATTTCCCAACTTATATACTTGTTCGGCATCTGAGATAGATTTTAATAAGGGCATCATGGTAACTGTACGAGCTTTTGCTACCGCTACTTGATATTGCGGCACGGCTACCGCCGCCAAGATACCAATAATTAACACGACTACTAATAACTCAATAAGCGTAAAACCCCGCCGGATATTTCTATTTTCCATTTTTTTCTCCTGGTTTTATTTTTCAATTTACCCGCCGGGAACCCACAAAAACGGCTATTTTCACAAGGCACATAACGAGAAACCTTACAAAAACAGCCGTGGTTTACCACAATACGATAAACACTCGACACTTAGCAGCAGGCTCATGACTTCCTGCTACCAAGTGTCTAAACGACTATTTTTGGCTCGTTATGTTGCTTTCACAAATCTAAAAGCAGCCCCGTATTCTCCGTACGGTTCCAAAAACAGATAAAATTGTACCTATAGTATACCAAGAAAACGGCAAAAAAACAACCCTAAAAATACTGCCAAAGGGGCATAAAAAGGATGTTTACAAAACTAGCAAAGTTTTCACGTGAAAACTTTTTACTAACCTAAAATAGTTATATTTGAAAAGACAAACAGAAGGAAGATATCCCTACCGGGATATGGTCAGGCAGTGCCTGAGCTACTACCCCCTCTCCTGTCTTTACGGACATCCTCCCCCTCCAGGGGGGAGGTTAACAACATACAACCTGTAGAGCTGTCAACACTTCCCCAAGTACAAGGTTAAATAGTGGATAAGATGATTTTTCAAAATCTAGCCTAGTTTGGTGGGTAAGTGCCCCGAAGC
>CAMVRX010000014.1 GCA_947170005.1 uncultured Elusimicrobium sp. | reverse complement strand
TGAACGCGCCAAAAAATTATTTGGGGCCGAGCATGCCAACGTGCAGCCGCACTCGGGCGCGCAGGCCAATATGGCCGTTTACTTCGCGCTCTTGCAACCCGGCGACACCGTACTGGGGCTTAACCTCTCCCACGGCGGACACTTGACCCATGGCCACCCGCTCAATTTTTCGGGCAAACTTTACAACATGATTGCCATGAACGTCCGGCCCGACACCGAAGAAATAGACTACGACGAAGCCGCCAAATTAGCAAAAGAACATAAACCCAAACTGATTTTAGCGGGCGCGTCCAACTATTCGCGTATTTTTGACTGGAAACGCTTGCGCGAAATTGCCGACAGCTGCGGCGCCTACCTTGCGTGTGATATTGCCCACTATGCGGGCCTGGTGGCGGCGGGCGAATATCCGTCCCCCGTCCCGTTTGCCGACGTGGTTACCACCACCACGCACAAAACATTACGCGGTCCGCGCGGCGGGCTGATTTTATGCAAGGAAAGTTTAGCCAAAGCCATTAACTCGGCCGTGTTCCCCGGCGCGCAAGGCGGCCCCTTAATGCACGTCATTGCCGCCAAAGCCGTTTGTTTTGGCGAGGCGTTAAAGCCCGAATTTAAAACCTATCAACACCAAATCAAAGTAAACGCGCAAGCGTTGGCGCAGGAACTGAAAAACCGCGGCTACCGCCTGGTGGCGGGCGGCACAGATTGCCACGTGATGTGCTTGGATTTACGCTCTAAAAAAATGACGGGCAAAGTGGCCGAAACCGCTTTGGATAAAGCCGGCATTACCGCCAACAAAAACACCATTCCCTTTGACCCCGAAAAGCCGTTTGTGACTAGCGGTCTGCGCATCGGCACGCCGGCCATTACCACGCGCGGCATGAAAGAAAAAGATATGGCGCAAGTGGCCGCCTTTATTGACGATGCCCTAACGCACCACGAAGACGACGCCTACTTAGCGGGTATAGCCCAACAAGTGAAAAAGTTTTTGGAAAAATTCCCGCTATACCCGGAGTTAAAATAAAAATTTAACAATTTGCACAGGAAAAACCACCTAAATTAGAACAGATTGTTTTGCCGAGTTTGGAATTTTGATAAACAAAACAAACTTTTTGTCCTTCCCTGTCTTCTGCATGCAAAAGCTGAAAAGCAACTCGAAAATCTCGGTTATCAGAACAATCTTGCCAAGTTGTATTATAATCAGGACAATAACTAATATTGACTGTTCCAAACGCCGCAGCATTATCTAATAAAAAATACTTTCCACAGGTAAACATTTCTCCATCATCCGGGGTGTTGTAGCCATCGTTCTCTATATGCACACACTCACCAGGAACACCCACATCCAATAAGTCGGTTTGCCCCGCATAACTTCCATTTGCCAGATAATAAACTTCTTGCGCATCTGCAATACTAGCTGCCAAACCAAGCATAGTACTCACGCGTGATTTTGTAACTGCTATTTTGTACTGCGGCACGGCCACGGCCGCCAGGATGCCGATGATAAGCACAACGACTAACAGCTCAATCAAGGTAAACCCACGGGACATCTCCCTCCCTTGTGGAGGGAGTACCGCCGTTAGGCGGGGTAGGAGGGTATTAAAAAAGGTTTCCCTATTTGACAACCCTCCATCGGCCCTCCGGGCCACTTCCCCCACAAGGGGGGAAGATGAAAACAGCTTCCGCCCTACCTGTATTTGTTGCGTTTTTCCCCGCCGGGTGTTTTTCTTTGTCATACATTTTCCTCGCTTTTATTTTTTTCAATTCATCTGCCCGGAAAACGCATACAAAAACGGCTGCCTTTTATGAGCTTATAGAGGTAACCCAGTCAAAACAGCCGTAGTTTACTAAGCTGTCATGGACAGCCATAGCAAACTTTCGGCACAACCCAAAGGGCTTGCAATTCCCATTAGGTTGAGCCTATTTATCGGCTATTTTTGGACCTCTATAATGCCTTTTTACAAAGGCTCTGCGTTTCTTAAACGCTTCCAAAAACAGATCAAATTGTATTTTACTTCTCTTCCATTCTACATAATTTCTTCCTAATTTGCACCACAACTTCGTTACACGCTTATTTACATACGTCCGCCCCCTTGGGGCGGTACCCGTAAGTATGCTGCATAAGCGCAAGCCTCGTTGTGGCACAAATTAGTTTGAAATTATCGCGTACCCTGTTTGTACGAGTTCTCAGTTGTTTTAGACACAATTAAAATACTGTCCAACGCCCAAGCACCGGGCAAAATAGAGATAAGATGATTTTTCAAAACCGAGCCTAATAGGATTTTGGAGTGGTCTTTTCTCGTCTCCCTTGCGGGGAAAATGGCTCGGTAGGGCCAAAAGGGGGTGTTTTAGGAAGAGAAAATCCTATTTTCGGATTTGAGAGTAGCGCTCCCCATTACAACCAGCGGGAAATAATTTCAAAATAATTTGCTGCAGAGCTAGGCAGGCAACTGCGCAGCGTACATACGCAGACAACGCGCCAGCGGCGGGTACGTAAGCAGTTGCATAACAACGCTCTGCGGCAAATTAGGAAGAAATTATAAGGAATATTACTTTTTGTTAACTTGCTGACCTTGCGGCGTATCTTTTACCACATACCCCGCCGCCGCAATTTGATTGCGAATCTCGTCGGACTTCGCCCAATCCTTGGCCGCACGGGCCGCTTTGCGCTGCTCTAAAAGGGCCGCTACCTCTGCCGGGATTTCTACTTTTTCTTCGGCCGGGGCCACAAACAAATCGATTGCCAATATCGTATCGGCAAAGCGCAAAAAATCTACCTTTTCAGCAGCTGTTAAGTCATTTGCACGCACCGCTTCCCAAGTGACGGCTAAAGCCTTAGGTGCATTTAAATCATCTTGCATCGCGGCGGTAAATTTTTCTTTCCATGCGCGAGATTTCTCGGTTTGCGCCACTTGATTGCCCGCCTCTTTTAAACATGCACACGCCAACGCGCGCAAATTTTTCAAACTTTTGGCCGCGCTGTCCATACTCTCGTATGAAAATTCCAGCTGCGTGCGGTAATGCGCACCCAAGCACAAATAGCGGTACGCCAGCGGCTCATACCCTTTTTCTTTGAGTACGTCCACCGTTACAAACGTCCCGCCCGATTTACTCATCTTGCCGCTTCTTAAAATCAAAAATTCCCCATGCACCCAATAATTCACGTATTTTTGCCCGGTAGCGGCTTCGCTTTGGGCAATTTCGTTGGTGTGGTGAATGGTCACGTGGTCAATGCCGCCGCAGTGGATGTCTAGCGTATGGCCTAAATACTTCATGGCCATGGCGGAACATTCAATGTGCCACCCGGGGAACCCTACCCCCCACGGGCTGGGCCACTGCATTTGGCGTTTTTTATCTTTGGGGGAAAATTTCCACAAGGCAAAATCGGTCGGGTTGCGTTTTTCATCGCTTAGTTCCACACGCGCGCCGCCTTGCAAACCGGAAATACGCGCATGACCCACCAGCGCATCATAGCGCGGGAATTTGGACGTATCATAATAAATTCCGTCGCTAGTGCGGTACGTATACCCCTTTTCTTCCAAGGTTTTGACCAGGGCAATCATCTCGGCAATATGCGCGGTGGCGCGGCTGATAATGGTCGGGCGCGTGCAATGCAGGGCGTCATAATCCTGCCAAAATTTTTCTTCGTAAAATTTGGCAATTTCCCACGCGCTTTTTCCTTCGCGCGCGGCACCCAGTTCCATTTTGTCTTCGCCGTCGTCGGCGTCGGACACCAAGTGCCCCACGTCGGTCACGTTCATCACGTGTTTCAACGGGTACTGCAGCCGGATCGTGCGCGCCAGCAAATCTTCAAAAATATACGTACGCAAATTCCCGATATGCGCAAAGTTATATACCGTCGGTCCGCAACAGTACATAGTCACTTGTTTCACATCTTGCGGGGTAAAAATTTCCTTGCGGTGCGAAGCGGTATTATACAACTGCATAACGGTTATTTAGTTCCTTGGGCTTTGTTGGTTTTAGCCAGCTGCATATAGCGCCGGGCAATGGTATCAAAAAACAAATTGCACGTAGCCTGGCCGACCTGATTGGCCGAACGTTCGCTCAGTTTGCAGGTTACTTCCACGTCGGAAAGCGGGTTGACGGTCCCCACACTGCTCATCGCATAGGTAAAACCAATGGGGCGGTATTGGCGCATGGCGGTAGCATATCCGGCATCCAACGCTTGCTGAAACATCGTCATTTCGCTGCGGGTCGCTTTTTCGCCCAATTTAAATTTATGCAATGCCACCGTTACTACCACGTCTCCGTACGTTCCATAGGCGCTGCTGATGTTTTCGGCCGTAAAATCTTCCGCTTCTTCCTCGGTAGGTGTTTGTAATAAGGTTTCGTCTTGTACCAGTTGTGCCGTCGGGTAAGGCAGCTCGTCTAGCACCGAAGGTTTATCCAACGGGGACGAAGAAAACTCATACAACGCCTTATTATCCTTGGGGTTGGCAAAGTTTGTCAGTGCCGCGCCCGTATCGCGTTTAGACGGGTTTTGCAAAGCCGTACAACCCGCCAACACCATCGCACACAACAACGTTAAAAACATACGTATTTTCATTGATTTTCCCTCACTTTTACCGTAGCCACCGCCTGGCACATGGCCGCTTCCCCGCGGCCGATTTCGCCCACGTGCTCGTGGCTTTTGGATTTAAAACTAACCTGGCTTAGCGGCATTTCGAAAATCTCCGCCAGCGATTTACGCACCGCTTCATACTGCGGTTTAATTTTAGGTTCCTGCGTAATTAGGGTGGCATCCACATGCACAATTTGGGCGTGGTGCTCGCGCACGATTTCCAACACTTTTTTTGCAATTTTTACGCTGGAAATCCCCTTAATGGACGGGTCGGTCGGCGGGAACAAAATGCCTATTTCCCCCGCACACAACGCGCCCAACAGCGCATCACACAGCGCATGCAACACCAGGTCGCCGTCGCTGTGTCCTAAAAATCCTTTTTGGTGCGGGATTTCCACCCCGCCAATAATAAATTTGCATCCCGGTTCCAACCGGTGCAAATCAAACCCAAACCCGGTACGTTCATAGGTGTGTTCGTTCACCAGTGCCTGGGCAAAAATTAAATCTTCGGGCGTTGTAATTTTAAAATTGGTATAGTCCGACTCTACAATCTGCACCGGCACACCCATTTTTTCTACTAGTTGCGACTCGTCGGTGGCATCCTTTTCGTGGCCAAATTTTGCCAAGGCCTGCGCCAAAATTTCCCGGCGGTAGCACTGCGGCGTTTGCGCGGCCCACAACCGGCCCCGCTCCAACGTACGCGTAACCACTCCGTCCGTGCTTTCTTTGACAGTATCTTTGACAGGCACCGCCAACACCGCAGCCCCGTGTTCGCGTGCGCTTTGCAGCGCAGCTTGGATATGCCGGGGGTTTACCAGCGGGCGCGCTCCGTCATGCACGGCTACTACCTCTGCCGCAGGGTTCACCCTTGCAAACCCGTTTTGCACCGATTGCAAACGTGTTTGCCCCGGGTCTACAAACACCACATCCGTAACAAACTGTAAAATCGTTTCCCGGTTTTCGGGCGGGGTTACTACCACCACTTCGCGCACGCACGGGCATTGTTTAAACGCCCAAATACTACGCACCACCACGGGCACACCGCCTACCGGCAGCAGTTGTTTCGGGCGGCCCATCCGGCTGCCTGTTCCACCTGCCACAATTACGGCTGACGCGTTAAACCCGGGGGTAGTCATATTATTTTACTTTAGCAAAAATCATCCGGCCCGAAGAGGTTTGGTAAATAGACACTACGGACACTTCAATCCGTTTGCCGATATGTTTGCGTCCGTCATCCACTACCACCATGGTACCATCATCCAAGTACCCAATGCCCTGTTCTTTTTCCCGTCCGTCCTTCATTACAAATAAAGACATCCCTTCCCCGGGCAGCACCACCGGTTTTAGCGCGGTGGCCAAGTCGGCAATGTTCAGCGCCGTTACTTTTTTGAGGGCAGCTAATTTGTTAATCGTAAAGTCCAGCGTTACCACTTCGGCATCCAAGCTGCGGGCCAATTTTACCACTTGCTCGGGCAAGGTGGGGGCTTTGGGCGTTTTAGAAGTAAACCGCACCTCAATTTCTTTAATTTCCTGCAAGCGGGTAGCCACATCCAATCCGCGGCGTCCTTTAGCCTGTTCCAATTTATCCTTGGAGTGGGCCATCCGGTTAAGCTCATCGGTTACAAACACCGGCAGCACAATCACGCCGGAGAGGAAATTGATTTCACACAAGTCAATAATGCGCCCGTCCACCAACGCGGACACATCGGCAATTTTCAAATGATGTCCTTTGTAGGAAAGTCCTTCCAAATCGCGCGATTTAAACAGCGCAGCCAACAACCCAAACGCCAAAAAGGCAAGTAAAATTTGTTGGTTGTATTTAGCCCACAGCGAGGCATCCGCCCCGCCGAAAAAGTTCTGCATTCCATATCCAATAAGCGTATAGAGCGCCAGCCCCAGCAGTACCCCCGTGCAGCCAATCATAATTTTGATAAGCCGCATGCGTTTAAAAAGTACCTCGCCGGCCACTACAATGGCGCCGCACAAAAGCCCAGCCCAAAAGCTGTTCCAGTCGTGCCCCAAATAGGTATAGGTTACAAACGGGAAAGCCACTAACGTACAAATACGGAAAATCCAAATAGGCATTTTAGTCCTCCAGATAAATATAAATTCTCCTATATTTTACCACTTTTTAGGCGGTATGTGCAGCAAATTTTAGCACGCAAAAATTCCCCCGCGCCAGCAGGGGAATTTTAAGAAAATACAACTTTTATTTACCGCGTACTACGGTGCACACTTCTGCGTACAAGGCGTAGCTCTTTACTTCTTTGTCAATGGACGCTACCTGGGTGATTTTGCCGTCTTTCTTGGCGGCTTCTACCGACATGTCCCCCTGGATGAGCAGCCCCAAATAATTTTTGGCGCACGCACGGCCTA
This sequence comes from uncultured Elusimicrobium sp., assembly GCA_947170005.1. Taxonomy (GTDB): domain Bacteria; phylum Elusimicrobiota; class Elusimicrobia; order Elusimicrobiales; family Elusimicrobiaceae; genus Avelusimicrobium. The sequence goes on along the minus strand of CAMVRX010000014.1, from coordinate 12,320 downwards.
CTTTGGTAGCCCCCGCGCTGTTGGTAACCATCAGCGGCTGCACCGTATCGCTAAATAGGGCGATGCCCACTTCGGTACTGGGCGTAGCACACGCCCCCAACAGCACAGTGGAAGCTAAAACAAATAACAATTTTTTCATAATTTCTCCTTTACAACGGAATATTCCCTTTATGCGGGTTCTTTTTCGGGTCCCGCTTCTTTTTTAATACTTCAAAAGCACGAATTATTTTCTGCCGCGCCGCCGCCGGTTCAATCACCTCATCAATAGATCCGTTGGTGGCTGCCTGATACGGCGAGGCAAATTTGTCCGAATATTCCTGCGTCATTTTTTGTTTGAGTTCTTCTTTTTTGGCCTCGTCGGTTTCTTTTTTCAAGTCGCGCGAGTACAAAATCTCCACCGCCCCGCGCGGGCCCATCACGGCAATCTCGGCCGACGGGAACGCAAAATTAAAGTCGCCGCGCAGATATTTACTGCCCATGGCAATATACGCCCCGCCGTACGCTTTGCGCAACACCAGGGTTACCTTAGGGATAGAGGCTTCGCTATACGCATACAACAATTTTGCCCCGTGGCGGATAATCCCGCCGTGTTCCTGGGCTACGCCGGGCAAATAGCCACCGGTATCTACCAAAGTCAGCAACGGGATGTTAAACGCGTTTAAAAAGCGGATAAACCGTGCCGCTTTGTCGCTGGCATCGCAGTCCAGCGCGCCGCCCATCACAGCCGGGTTGTTAGCCACTACGCCTACTACTTGTCCGCCCAAGCGGATAAAGCCCGTTACCACGTTTTTGGCAAAATTTTGGTGGATTTCAAAAAACCCAAAGTCATCGGCCAAGCGCCAAATAACGTGTTGGATACGAAACGCTTTTTTGGGGTCCATTTCGCATACACGCTCTAAAACGGGCACTTGGCGGTTCACCAAATCGCTGGTGGTTTGCAAGGGCGGGTTTTCCTCGCAGTTTTGCGGCAAGAACGACAAGAGTTCGCGCACTTGGCGGAAACAATCTTGCTCGGACTTGGCCACAAACTGGCACACGCCGCTTTTTTCGCTATGCGGGGCGCTGCCGCCCAAGGTATCAAAATCCACTTCTTCACCGGTGGCAGCCTTCACGGCGCCGGGCCCGGTAATAAACATGTGGCTGATACCTTCCACCATAAAAATAAAATCGGTTAGCGCCGGGGAATATGCCGCGCCGCCCGCACAGGGGCCCAAGATAATAGAAATCTGCGGGATAATGCCCGAAGCCTTCACGTTGCGGTAGAAAATCTCGCCAAATCCGTTTAAGCTGTCCACCCCTTCCTGGATACGCGCTCCGCCGGAATCTAAGAGGCCGATTACAGGGATTTTGGCGTCAATGGCACGGTCCATTAAAGCAGCAATTTTTTGTGCGTGGGCCAGCCCTAAGCTGCCGCCCAGTTGCGTAAAATCCTGCGCATAGAGGGCTACTTCGCGCCCGTTAATGCGCCCGAACCCGGTAATTACACCGTCACCTTTGATATGTTTGTCTTTAATGCCAAAGTCACTGCACGAGCTTTCCATCAAGCTCTTAATTTCAATAAAGCTGTCTTTATCTAATAGGTAAGAAATACGTTCACGCGCGGTCATTTTGCCCTTATCGTGCTGGGCTTTTACGCGTTCTTCGCCGGCACCTTTTTGGGCATCTTGGGAAACTTGGCGGAATTTAACAAGGCTCGCGGGGGCGGGCTCATTGGATGGTTTATCAAGTCTGGGGTCTTCAAACAGTTCAATCATAAAGGGCCTCCACAGTTACTACTTATATTTTACTAAATATGGAGGGATAGCGGGCACAATGTTGCATTTACCTAATTTATCAACTCTCCATTTAGGCCCTTTTTTCCCAAACGCCTGGGCCTTTGGGTCCTTGCACCCCCCCTTCAAAAACACTATAGTATAGGTATGAAACCCCTTCTGCGCTGGTTATGTTGCTGTTTGTGTACCCTTGCGGTGCAACCGCTGCATGCCCAAAAATGGCTGGGGTCGGCGGCGCAGGCTGCTGCCACAAAAGCAACGGCAGCGGCCGCAGTGGAGCAAGCCGTCGCCCGCCAAACAGCTCGTGCCGCTTGGCAGGTTGCTAAAAGCCCCGATATCCGCTTGTCCGTGGCGCGGCTGGACCACGCTGTCCTTTTAGATGTTCCCATGAATAAACGCCCGCATTCCACGGCGTTTTTATTTACCGCCAATTATCAAGGCAAACAAGAAGTATGGGCCGCCACAGCCGGGCACACGGCCCAGCAAGGCGAACCGGTACGGTTATTCTTTTACAACGGGAAAAAAGAAATCCCGGTAGATGGTGTGTTGGCACAACAAGGCCCGGCCTTACTTTCTGATGCGGCACTCATCCGGCTCACAGAGCCGCTACCCCAAGAATTGCGCCCCCTGGAACTGGCCGCCCAAATTAACCCAACAGAAAAGTTAGCTTCCTGGGGGTACGCCTCCAACAAGCTCTACCACGTGGGCAACTTAACCTTTGAAAAGGATAATACCCGCTTTATCCGTACCGATTTTCCCTCTACACAAACCAAGCGTTCCGGCCTGTGCGGCGGGCCTTTATTAAATGCCCAAGGCCAGGCAGTGGGAATTCATTGCGGCAGCACGCCGGAAGACAAATCTTACGCAGCCAGTGTACGCATCATTCCGTATTTACTGCAAGCGTATTATGAAGGCTCGGCCGAAATCCCGCTGGTAGCCAAAGACCTAGTGTTTGGAAACATCAAACTCAACGAACGCATTACCCACATTCAATGCTTTGACGAAGGCGGCCATCTGCTCAATCAAGAAGAAGTTTATGACCAACTGCCGCAATCACTGGTCATCAGCCTATACCAGGACCCTGATGTCCGCTATATGCGTTTCTTCCTGCATTCTCATCAAAACGACCGCCCGGTTTACCGCATACTCGTATACGATAAGAAAACAAAAACCTCTCACTTTGAACCCTTAAGTAAAACCCCCTTGTAAAAAAAGGGGGTTCTTGAAATTCTTGTTGACAGTTGTTTTTTTAGGCTTTTTTCAACAGGTTGGCTGCTTCTTGGTTGCCGTTCTGGGTAGCTTTTTCAAGCCAGGCACGTCCCCGTTTGCGGCTCTTTTTCACGCCCAGTCCCTTTAAATACAGCTGCCCCAACACAAACTGGGCATCGGCATAATTTTGGTCGGCTGCTTGCGTGAAAAACCGCACCGCCAACGGCACCGATTTAGCCGTCCCTTGCCCTTGCAGCAGCATAAACCCCGTCATATATTGGGCCGGCGCGTAGCCTTGCGTGGCCGCGTTAGAAAACCAGGCAAACGCATCCGCGTATTGGGGGGTCGAGTCCATATAGGCAAATTCACCCAACTGATATTGCGCCGCCGGGTCCTTTAGTTCGGCCGCTTGGGCCAAAAGCTGCCCGGCAATTTCTTCGTTTTTGGTGACCCCTTCCCCGCTGTTATATTGTTTAAAAAGCTCAAACGCCGCCGGTGCAAACGTATGGTCCGACTCTTCCCACGCTTGCTTAAACCAGCCAAGGGCAATTTCATCGTTATGCAACACGGGGTTCCCGGTGCGGTAGGCTTGCCCCGCGTCAAACATCGCCTGGAAATTGGACGGCTGCTGCGCCGCTTGCAGGGTTTGCATCAAGGCCGTAAGCTGCGCGCTAAGCTGCGGTTGCTCTTGGGCAAAGCCGTCCACTTTGGCTTGCGCCGCGGCAGAGCCGTTTTGCGCCGCCGTTTGATACCAAAACAAAGCTTGCCCGTTGTGCTGAGTAACCCCGTTCCCGTTTTCATACCAAGTTCCCCATTCGTATTGGGCATCAGGCTGATTGTTTTGCGCGGCCATTTGCAGATAGACGGCGGGCGCTTCGGGGTCCGGCGCAGGAACTTGTCCGCTATGGTAAAGCTGATATAACTCCCACGCGGCTTGTGCGTTGCCCGCGGCCGCGGACTTTTCAAACCAGGCAGCGGCTTGAGGCAAGTTGGGTTTGGTGCCTTCGCCGCTTTGGTAGGCTTGCGCAACGGCAAAAGCGGCGGTTGTATCTCCGTTTTGGGCAGCTTTTAAATGTTGGGTAAAGGCACGTTCTTGCGGCGTGCGGTAAAAAGCAAAGGTAAACAGTCCCCCGGCCAGTAACACTCCGGCCAAAATCTTCAAAAATGTTTTCATAGTTATAGTATAGCTTTTTGCGCAAATAAAATCTCTTCCCAAACACAGTAGCAGCTAAAAAGCACAAAACCCAAAACATAATGTTTTGGGTTTTATGCGTTAAAAACCTAACATCACCGGGAGGCTGTTACTTAGCCAATAGATTTACTTTGTTGTTTACAGCATCTCCGGGCACATAGAAGATAAGATGATTTTTCAAAATTTAGCCTAGTTTGGCGGACAAGTTGGGCGCATAGGCGTACCTAAATGGTACGTCAAGCCCAAGGTACGTCAAAATAGGCAAATTTTGGAAAATTGTATCGCTAGAAGCACAAAACCCAAAACATACTGTTTTGGGTTTTATGCGTTAAAACGTAACATCACCGGGGTAGTTATTTAGCCATGACAAAGGGCATCTGGTCGCCCGCCATATACGTCGGCATCCGTCCGTCCCACTTATCAATCGCTTTAAGCTGGGCTTCCACCTGGCGTAGTTTAATCAAATTGTCCGATACCACTTCGCGCTGCAACCGCAACGATTTAGCTTCCGCCTCGGCTTGCAAGATTTTTTGTTCCGCCTCTTTTTTCACTTTTTCTACCAAGTTGGTAGCGCGTTTGGCTTCCTGCTCGGCAATTTGTTTTTCTTCCACAGCTTTTAAAAACTGCTTGGAAAACTCAAAGTTGGTAATGGCAATGTCGGACACGATGACCTCTTTCTCCGCCATTTTTTCTTTGAGAATAGCGTTTAATTCCCGGGCCACTTCCACACGGTTGGCAATTAAGCTGTCGGCAGAGTATTTGGCAATTACGGCCTTGGTCCATTCTTCCACCATGGGTTTTAAAATGGTGTTAGTATATTCCGGCCCCAAGTTGCGGTAAATGGACTCTACCGTATTGGGCAAAATGCGGTGGTTGACGGCCAATGTCAATCCCACGGTCTGCAAGTCCTTGGAAAAAGCTTCCGTATCAAACGAATCTTTTTTAATACGCACGGAGAATTTTTCTACGCTGTCAATGAACGGCATTTTAAAGTGGATCCCTTCGCCATACGCGCCCACCAACTTACCAAAGCGCAGTTTAACGGCTACCGTCCCGGCGGAAACCGTAAAGTACGAGCTAAACGCCGCCAGCATTAAAAGAATTAAGAAAATAGGCAGAAAAATAACCGCTGCCGGAACCCGGTTTGGTGTAACGTCTTTCATAAACTCCTCCTCAAGTAAGATAATTTATTATAGCTTTTTGCGCGTACGATGTGCTACAATATAGCTACAATTTAATCTGTTTTTGGAACCGTATGTAGAATACGGGTAACTTTGGCAACCCCACAAGTTTCATCGTACTCCAAAAATAGCCGAATTTAGGTACAGTATTACAGAGCCGATCCCTTTGTAATACTGTACCGAGCGTTTCCTGCTTGCGGGAAACCACGGCTATGATGTAGTGGTACAGTACGATGAACCTAAGCATACTAGCCGTTTTTGCATGCGTTCTCCAAGGCAGACAAATTGAAATAAAACTAAGGAGAATGCAACATGAAACTAAAAAACACCCGGCGGGGTTTCACGCTCATAGAACTGTTGGTCGTCGTGCTTATTATCGGCATCCTAGCCGCTGTAGCAGTGCCGCAATACAACAAAGCGGTAGAAAAAAGCCGCGTAAGTGAAGCTGTTCTCACGTTACATGACATCCATAAACAGTTTCAATTATGTATGTTAGAACATGGGAATGACTTCGACAAATGTATTGCTTCCAACGCTGATCCCGCCAACGAAAACTTATACGTCAATATGAACATTGAAATTCCCGGTGAAATTGCCACCGGAGATGATTGTGGAAGCGAATGGATTTGCTTAAAAACAAAAAATTGGGAATATGGAACCGACGAATCCGAAACGTGGGGTGCTTGGCGCACCCAAAACGGAACTCATCCTTATTCTCTACATATAATTTTAGCCGAGGGGTTAGATGTTCCCCCCGGTCAAATATATTGTGTAGATCGCGATACAGAAGATGCTTGTAAAAATGTATGCGGTGAAAACAGGTGTATTATTCAATAGTCGCATTAAAAGACAAGATAGCAAAAACCGGGGAACGGCTACGTTCCCCGGTTCTCATATATTTTCCCAAGGTTTTATTTATCTACAACCTCAGCTTCCACCACGTCATCTTTACCGCCCGTGGCTCCGGCTTGCGCTTGCTCGCCGCCCGGTTGCGGGCCCGCTTGTTGCGCACCGGCTCCGGCTTGAGCACCGGCCGCTGCTTGCTGGCTCTTATACATCGCTTCGCCGAGTTTTTGGCTGGCTTGCAAGGCCGCATCCGTGGCGGCTTTCATGCGCGCCGCATCGTCGCCTTTGAGGGCTTCTTTGAGGTCGCTTAGCGCTTGCTCAATTTTGCCGCGTTCTTCCTGGGAAACTTTATCGCCATATTCCTTCATGGCTTTTTCGGTTTGGAAGACCACGCTGTCGCCCTGGTTTTTGGCCTCAATAATTTCCTTTTGTTTTTTATCTTCTTCGGCAAATTTCTCAGCCTCTTTTACAAACTTATCTACTTCGGCATCGCTTAACTTGTTAGAAGACGTAATCGTGATGTGCTGTTCTTTATTGGTGCCCAGGTCTTTAGCGGTTACGTTCAAAATACCGTTGGCATCAATATCAAACGTCACTTCAATTTGCGGCACGCCGCGCGGAGCGGGCGGAATGCCGTCCAGGTCAAATTTGCCCAGCGGCACGTTGTCTTTGGCCATGGGGCGTTCGCCTTGCAGTACGTTAATGGTTACCGCGGGCTGATTATCCGACGCCGTGGAAAATACTTGCGTGCGGCGCACAGGGATCGTGGTGTTGCGTTCAATGAGCCGCGTGCACACACCGCCCAAGGTTTCCAAACCCAAAGACAGCGGCGTTACGTCCAGCAGCAGCACGTCTTTCACTTCCCCGGTCAAAATCCCGGCTTGCACCGCCGCGCCGATGGCCACACATTCCATGGGGTCAATGCCGCGTTCAATTTTCTTGCCGACTAAATCTTCCACATATTTTTGCACAATCGGCATACGGGTCGGCCCGCCGACTAAAATAATGCGGTCAATTTTTTCGGTCGTCAGTTCCGCATCGCTCAAGGCTTGATTGACGGATTTGCCACAGCGTTTTACAATATCATCCACCAGGCTTTCCAGTTTGGCGCGCGAGAGGCGCATCTCAAGGTGTTTGGCCCCATCGGCACCGGCCGTGATGTACGGCAGGTTGATGTCGGTTTCCATAGTGGTAGAAAGTTCAATTTTGGCTTTTTCGGCCGCATCTTTCAGGCGCTGCGCAGCTTGTTTGTCGTTGGACAAATCAATGCCGGTTTGTTTGCGGAATTCGTCAGTCATCCATTTAATGATGGCGTTATCCATGTCGGTACCGCCCAGTTGCGTGTCGCCGGAAGTGGCCAACACGTCAAAGGTTCCTTCTTTGCCCATTTCCATAATGGTCACATCCAGCGTTCCGCCGCCCAAATCAAAGACCATAATTTTTTGTTCTTTGCCGGCTTTATCAATACCAAAGGCCAATGCGGCGGCCGTCGGTTCGTTTACCAAACGCACCACATCCAAGCCCGCAATGCGCCCGGCATCTTTGGTGGCCTGGCGTTGGTTATCGTTAAAATACGCGGGAACGGTAATGACGGCTTTTTCCACCGGCTCACCCAAGAAAGCCTCGGCATCCTTTTTCACTTTTTGCAACACAAAAGCGGAAAGTTGCTGCGGGGTAAATTCTTGTCCGCGTAAGTTGTATTTAAAGTTTTCCCCCATTTTGCGTTTGAAGGCGGTTACGGTGCCTTCGGGGTTGGCAATTGCTTGCCGGCGGGCGGGTTCACCTACCAGCCGTTGCCCGTCTTTGGTGAAAGCTACATAAGACGGAAACGCTTTCCCGCCAATGGAGCTGCCTTCGGCAGACGGAATAATCGTTCCTCTGCCTCCTTCCATCACGGCAGCTGCCGTGTTAGAAGTTCCTAAGTCAATACCAATAATTTTTGCCATAAACCTTCTCCTTATTTTGATAAATTAGTTTTCTTTTGTTGTCTGGCCTACTACCACACTGGCCGGGCGCAATACTTGGCCGTTCATCATAAATCCCATCTTTACTTCGTCTATGACCAGGCCGTCTTTGTCAGCGGGCGCGGGGAGGGTAGCCACTACTTCCTGGTTTTCCGGGTTATAGGGTTTGCCCAGCACGTCCATTTTTTGGATGCCTTCGGCCGCAAATGCTTTGTTTAGCTCGGTCAAAATCATCCGCATTCCGTCTTGCAAGGCTTTGGGGTCTTGCTCACTCCCCTCTTGCAAGGTTTTTTGTTGCCGCAGCAAAACCTCATACATGGGCAACATTTTCAAGGCAAAATCCTTCTTGCCGTAGGCGATAAGCGCCGCCTTTTCGCGCTCGGTGCGTTTTCGATAGTTGTCAAACTCCGCGTAAAGCCGGACATACTGGTCGCGGTAATCGGGTTCTTCGGTTTTAGCAGGGGTTTGCGGCTCGTTTTCACAGGCCGCTTCTTCGGCTTCTGCCAGTTGATCCTCGGCTAATTCCTCGTACCCAGTATTTTGTTTTTTATGTTTACTCATAAATTGTCATCCTCTTCCAAAGGCAGCGCAGTCCAGTTATTCATAGACGCTTCTAATAAACTGCCAATGTAATTAACTAAGGACATTACCCGCGTATATTCCATGTGTTTGGGGCCGATAATCCCCAGCATCCCCACGGTTTTATCGCCCACGCGGCAGGCGGTGGACACAATGCTTAAATTGCGCAGCTCTTTAATCGCGTTCTCGCTGCCGATACTCACGCTAATACGTTTATCGTTTTTATCCAGTTCGGCCAGTTTAGCGTTAAGTAACGAGGAAAACCGATCCCGTTCCTCTACCACGCGCATCATTTGTTTTAAATCTTCGTAATCATCTTGTGATGTATTTTCCAACAGCCGCCCGATGCCTTCCACATACAGCTCATCGCCGCCGGTTTGCGGTTTTTCCATATCCTTGAGCACTTGCGTTGCCACGTCGGCTACACCGGCCAGTTCGCGGTGGCCGGAGTGCAAGTATTGCCACAAAATCTGCCGTGCCTGCGCCAGCGTATGCCCGGCAATCTCATCGTTAATAAAACGGCTTAACACTTGCAGTTTGGCGGGCGAAATGACCTCGGCCATGCGCACCGGCCAATGGCGCACCGCGCCCGACTCGGTCACCAACACCGTCAGCATCGCACCGGGTGCCAGCGGGATAAACTCCAAGCGTTGGATGCGCTGGTCATCCACTTGCGCGGTATAGACAAACCCGGCCGCGCCGGAGAGCATCGCCAAGAGCCGCGAGGTCTGCACCAGCATATTGTTGACCTCGCTCACGCGCTCGTCGTACTGGCGCTCAATTTGTTCGCGCTCTTTGGCAGCCATTTTTTGCACGTTGGCCAAATAGTCCACGTAATAGCGGTACGCTTTATCCGTAGGGATGCGCCCACCGGACGTATGCGGCTGATAGAGGTATCCTTCCTCTTCCAACTCGGCCATAATGTTGCGGATGGTGGCGCTGGAAACGTCTTTTAAAACGCCGTCGGCAATCATTTGCGAGCCGACCGGTCTGCGGGTTTCCACATATTGCTGCACTACCCAGCGCAAGATTTTTTCTTTACGTGCTTTGGCTACTTCCGGTTTTAGTATACGCATGATGCTTTTCTCTTTAGGTGTTATACCGTCGGTGCATTGATTTTATTTTAGCACTCTTTAAACAAACCTGCTAATATTATAAGTAATTATTTTATTTTTGTCAACCCCCTTTTTTGAGTGCTAATTTTGCCCCCAAAAAATCCCCCGGTAACCCGGGGGAGAATTTTAATAGCAGTCACCATCATTACAATTAGGAAATCCCAATGATTGACATAAAGAGTCATTTCTGCTACACCTCAAACTCTTATCATAACAAACATCTCCACCAAGGGTAACATCCAAAGAACCAAATAAAGGAGTCACATAAAATGACTCTCCATCATCCGTTTCATATTGCCAATCTTTGGTACTAAAACATATACCATCATTGGGGCAATCTTCATCACTAATAGCGGACGGTGCATCAAAATTTGCAAACCACGCAGCACCGAATATAGACTCCTCTCCATTCTCCAACATATACAGCTCACATTCTCGGTGCAGCTCTCTAAACATCAATTTCGCTTCTGCAACTCTTGTTTTAAGCACCGCCCGTTGATATTGTGGCACCGCCACCGCCGCCAATATCCCAATAATCAGCACCACTACCAGTAGTTCAATCAGCGTAAACCCCTGTTGTTTTCCTCCTCCCTGAGGTAAATAGGCCACCGTCGCGCCCCTTTCTACCTCGCCCCTGGAGGGAGAGGATGCCCGTAGGGCAGGTGAGGGGGTGTTCAATAAAGTACTTCCATTTCCTTTTTTCATGTTGTTTTCTCCTTAGTGTTATTTTTTTCAATTTACCCGTCTTGGAGCACCCACAAAAAAACGGCCGCCATCGCGGAGGCCTTTTCCCGGACCCACACCAATTACAGCCGTAGTCCCCTGTGCTAAAAGCACAGGAAACATTCGACACAAGAAATCGGGTTTCGAAGCCGCTTTCTTGTGTCTAATTTGGCTGCTTTTGGAGGGAAAAGGCACCTTTTGGGTTCCCTGTATTCCACATACAGTTCCAAAAACAGAATAAAATTGTACTTATAGTATAATAAAAAACCGCCCTTCCCGCAAGGCCGGCTTTTTGTTGACATTTTCCCATCAAAAAACCCCCGGTTTTCACCGGGGGTTTTCACTTACTGCAAAACACGCACTAAGCGGCTTTTTTAGCGGTTTCCACCAGCGTCTTAAAAGAAGCCGGGTCTTTAATCGCCATTTCGCTAAGCATCTTGCGGTTAAGCGTGATGTTTGCTTTGGTCAAGCCGTTAATGAATTTAGAGTAAGACAATCCTTCCTCGCGCACCGCGGCGTTAATGCGGGTAATCCACATTTGGCGGTACGTAGTTTTTTTGTCTTTGCGGTCCACATAAGCGTGTACGCCGGATTTACCCAACTGTTGGGTAGCCATGCGTAAGCGGCGGGATTTATCCCCGTAATAGCCGCTGGCGGCTTTTAATACTTTTTTCTTTCTTGCGTGTCTGGGAACGCTGAATTTAATTCTCATGTTTCAACCTCTTATTTCGCCATCGGCAAATACTTGGCTAAGATTTTGCCTTTGTTGGACTCCGGCGTGATAACCCCGGTTTGGCGCATGTCATGCTTGCGCGAGGCAGAAACTGGCGTTAGCAAGTGTTTTCTGCCGGCTTTTCTGTGGGTGAATTTACCCGTAGCGGTTTTGCGGAAACGCTTTTTGCCGCCACTGTGGTTTTTTAATTTTGGCATTTGTTATACCTCTTATTTAATGTGCTCTTATTTATCCTACCTGCGGCAGGAGCCGGTCCGCCCCGAACGCAGTCACTGCAAAAAGAGCCTAAAAATCTAGTTTTTAGGGATCAGGGTTACAAACATCCTGTTCCCCATGGATTGCATATTCCCGTCCACGGTGGCAATATCGGCCATGCGTTTGGCGGTATTATTTAAAATGTCAATTCCGATATCCTTGTGCTGGTTTTCGCGCCCGTGGAACACCACTACAAAGCGCACCTGGTTTTTCTTGCGCAAGAACTCCTCAATTTGGCGCATACGCACTTCCAAATCATGCGGCGCAATGTGGGATTTAATGCGCAGCTCTTTCATGGTTACTTTGGCCTGTTTCTTTTTAGCCTCGCTGGCTTTTTTGCCTTGCTCATAGACGTATTTATTGTAGTCTAAAATCTTGCACACAGGCGGTTTGGCATTGGGGGAAATTTCCACCAAATCCAACCCCCTCTCTTTGGCCAGGCCAACAGCTTGCGCAACGGACATTACACCCAACATATTGCCGTCCGTATCAATCACGCGCACTTCGGGCACGCGGATATTATGGTTCCTACGGTAGAGATCTCTTTTATATTCTCTTCTGTTATCGAATCTTGCCATTTATTTTTTCTTTGAAAAAAATTGCCCCTTTGTGGGACAATTTTATTATACCAATTTCACAATACACGTGTCAATTTGTTGCAATATGAGGGAACCCTTTGCGCCCCTTTTTACCTCCCCCCTGAAGGTGCTTAGCCGCCGTTGTACAATTTTCCACCTCGCCCCTGGAGGGA
>CAMVRX010000013.1 GCA_947170005.1 uncultured Elusimicrobium sp. | reverse complement strand
GTTTTCCCCCCGTTACCAACGCCAATTCTTGGGCAGCTACCCCCTCGTCATCCACCGGCATAAAACCGCCTAAAGGCTTGCCGTTAAAGGTGCGCTCGTGTGGCTTATCATAGACGTCCGCCACGTTGGAAAGCACCCGCAGCCCCAAGTTGCCGCGTAGTTTACCTGCAGATGGGTCACTGGGGAACTGGGCCGATAGCAGCGGGTTCACGTTTTGCAAATTTTTCACCAGCACATGGCCCAAAAAACCACCCGCAGCATCGGGGGTCAGCAGCACCGGGCCTACATAGGTAGTGCCTTTTTGGGCATTGTACATACCGTCTAATTCCTCTAAAAACACCGTATTTTCGGCGGCCAGTTCGGCCCCGGTTTGCGGGGTAATTTCGGCCAGCCATATTTCGCGGCGCAATTGTTTTTTATAGCCGTCTTTATTGCGCAAAGTTACTTTCCACTCCACGCGTGTAGCCCGCCGGGCCCACTGATAAAATCCGCCCAAACTGTTTAGGTAATATACGTTTTGCTGCTGCGGGGCAATTTCCACGGCAAACTGCTCTAAGTACGCGCGCGTTCGGCCCGCTTGGGATAAGTCCTGCGCCCACGTTTGCAACTCCTCGGTATCGGCCGGGGTGAAAGCGGGGAGCGTTTCCACATAATGGGCCTGTTTGCCGGGTACAAAATCCGGCCAGTCCTGGTGCAAATTTTTTTGCCGTTTATACGCTTGCTTTTGCTGGTACACTTCGGCCGCAAAGATGTAGGCACGGTCCGTTACCCGCCACAAGGCTTGGCGCAGCGCGTGGTAATTTTTGCCGGTTCCCTCATCGGACCAAAGCCGGTAAGCATAATCTACCCAGTAGGACTCGTGCGCGTAACCCATGCTGTCTTCTTTCGCTGAGCCGATGTTGAGCACGGCGTAGGCCTCTATCTGCGCGTCGCTTACCGTAACGGGATAAAGCTGTCCGAACGAGGCGGCTGCCACCGGGAAACGCTGCAGTTCTTCCACTTTGTAAGCCCCGTAAAACGGACGTGGCAAACCGGGGCGTTTTAATTGTTTCATCGTGCGGGAAAGTTCATCTTGCATGGCCGCAAAAAAATAATTATCCGGCAGTTCTTCGGCCCCACAAAGCCCGGCGCTGCACATACACAGCAAAGTAAATAGTAATTTTTTCATGTTATTTCCCCTCCGCAAACGGCGGCGGCAGCACCGGCGGTTTGACGCTGCTTTTGCCGGCCTTTTCAATTTCCAGGCGCCGGATTAGTACGCTGGGCGCAATGCCGGATACGGGTACCCAGCCGCTCTCGGCCCCGCAAGTGCCGTTAAATACGGCGTAATCGTCCGCGGCGGCGATAATTTCGTTAAAACTAACCAGCGGCGTACCCACCATATCGGCCCCGCGCACGGCTTCTTTACGTCCGTCGGGGTAGAGGCGGTACACCAGGGTTGGTGTCAGTTTAAAAGACTGCGGAAAATACGTTTCGGTAGTGGTAAAGCCGCCGGACAGGTCCTCAATGATATACCCGTACGGTTTGTTTTGTTTTTTAATTTCTTCCAAAAGCTGTCCTTCCAGCGCTGCGTACGAAACCGTATCCTTGGCAATCACACGCGTGTTGCCCATGCGCGCCACCGGGCGGCGGCCTTCCTGTCCGCGGCCGTGCCCGTTGGAATGGGCAAACCCTTTTACCGGGGAAGAACTCATCAGGAAATTTTTCATCACCCCGTCTTCTACAATAGTAACCGGGCGCGATTTAACCCCTTCATCATCATATTCATAGTAGCCGCGCAAAGGAATGTTATTAAAGTACGGCAACGTAGCATCATCTACAATGGTCAAAATCGGTGCGACCACCGGCTGGCCGACTTTATCGGTAAATGTTTTGCCAAAAGCATCCTCTTTTTGGCGATGGCCTTCCACGCGGTGGCCGAGTACCTCGTGCACAAAAACAGCAGTGGCGCGGTTCTTTAATATGGCGGGCACGGTAATCGGTTCGGCCTCCGGTGCCTGCATGAGCATTTCCAACTCGCTGATAATTTGCTTGACATCCGCTGTCAGCTGCTCCAAGGTAGGCAATTCCGCCTCACTAAGCACATCATACGAACGGTAACGCTCCAACTGAGCGCCGTCCACCGTTTTTCCCTCTACTCCAATCATCAGGCGTGCCAAACGGACCGGGGTTTTAAGCCGCGTGCCTACCGAATCTACAAAGTAGCGGCTGCCGGTTTGGTAGGTAAAAGAGAAAGAACTCTCTAATATAAAGGGTTTGTGCTGCGTAAGTTTGGAAACTTCCACCAGCATTTGCTCAATACGCTGGGTATCAAATTGCAAGGAAGGCGCCTCTTGGCAAAAAGTTTCTTGGGGCGGGAGAACAAAATCCGGCGAGTCATCCAACCGTTTAGAGGCAGTTTGCGCATCGGCATGCACGCGGTTGAAATCTTGCTGGGCAACCTCGGCTGCTTGTTGCGTAGCGCGCCATACAGCCAGGGTAAAAGCTTTATCGTCTTGTAACGGGGACGGCATCTTTTCCGTCGTTAAATCGTATGAAGTGCGGTCATTTTTGAGCGTGCGGGTATTATCTTGCTGCACGGACCCGGCACGTGCCTGCACTTGCAACACCCGGTGCTGCGTTTGGGTGTGCTTGCCAACGCCCCCTTCTTCCACGACAATTTTCCCTTCTTGCCAATCCCGGTACGTATAGGATACGTAATAAATAGGCGGTTTTTGTTTTTTAAGCGCCTTAACACTGCGTTTCATTTCCGCCGATAAAAGCTCAATGAGTAACTGTTCCCCAATAGAACAAGACGTTTGGGCCCCGGCCGAAACAGCCAGCCCCATAAATAAAAGCAAAAGAAGACATTTTTTCATAGAGTTATTGTATAAAAATATCCCGCACAAGGCGGGAAATTTTTTAGCTGAGGATGCAATCCCCTTCGGTAAATTTCCTGACGGAAATTTCCTCCGGGCCGGGGCTCGCGGTTTTTGCCTTTCGGGCCTTGCCCTCAAACAAAAACATCGCTCCGCCCTTCGATTCCCAACCGCGCACCCAGCAGTGGGTGCGCTGCCAAGCTAAAAAATTCCCGCACAGGGCGGGAAATTTTTTAGCTGAGGATGGGAATCGAACCCACAACCTACGGTTTACAAAACCGTTGCTCTGCCAGTTGAGCTACCTCAGCATTAAATCATTCAAGTTTTCTATATTTTAGCATTTTTGGGCGGGAAAAGTTTGCCCGCCAAAATGGAAAGCGCCAGCAACCCCACAATCACACCCAAAGAAGCCGCAATCGGTATTTTCACGTAGTGCGAGAGCAGCATTTTCACTCCCACAAAAAATAAAATGACCGAAATGCCGTATTTGAGATACGGGAACTTGCCCGCCATGCCCGAGAGCAAAAAATACAGCGAGCGCAGCCCGATAATGGCAAAAATGTTAGACGAATAGACCAAAAACGTGTCCTGCGTAATGGACAGCACCGCCGGGATAGAGTCCACCGCAAAGATGAGGTCACTCATTTCAATTACCAGCACGGCGGCAAACAGCGGGGTGGCAAACCATTTGCCTGCGTCTTTGATAAAAAAGTTTTCGCCGTGGTAATCGGTTTTAAGGGGCATAAATTTGCGCAAAATCTTAAGCGGAAGCGCGTTAGACGGGTCAAAATGGTCATCCTCTTTTTGCAACAACATTTTGGCCGCTGTAAAAATAAGCAGCGCGCCAAATACATAAATTGTCCACGCAAAAAGTGAAATAAGCTGCACGCCCACAAAAATAAACACAAAACGCAGCACCACCGCCCCCAAAATCCCCCACAAAAGTGCCTTGGGTTGCAAATCGTGCGGAATGGCAAAGTAGCTAAAGATAAGAATAAAGACAAACATATTGTCTATGGAAAGAGAATATTCCAGCACGTAGCCGGTGTAAAACGCCAGTGCATGCTGCGGCCCTTCAAACAGCCACACGGCTCCGCCAAACAAAAGGGCCAGGCTGACCCACGCGCCCACCATAACAGCGGCCTCTTTAATAGACACATGACCGTGGTGTTTGTTCAGCACGGTCAAATCGATAAACAGCGCAACCACCACGGTAATCCAAAAGGCGGCCCACATTCCAATAGAAACAGAGGTAGATACAGGTTCCATACTATTATTATATAAAATCACACAACCCGGCGAAATTATGTTAGAATAAAAAGGTAGTTAAACAATTTAATCTGTTTTTGGAACCGTAGAAAATACGGACCTGTTGCTTTAGCAACACTTTTCAGAACCAAAAACGGCTGTTTTAGGTACAAAATGATGGACCTTCGAAACCCATCGTTTTGTACCGAACGTTTATCACGTTGTGATAAGCTACGGCTGTTTTACTGTGGGGGTTCTGAAAAGCTCCGGTGGTACAGCCGTTTGTTGTCGGCTTATTTTCCAAGCAGATTATTAAGGAGAATAAAATGACACAAAAACATACCCGGCGGGGTTTTACGCTCATTGAGTTGTTAGTGGTAGTACTAATCATTGGTATTTTGGCGGCGGTAGCCGTGCCGCAATACCAAAAAGCCGTAGAAAAAAGCCGGCTTGCGGAACTAATGCAAAATATACGCACGATAAAACAGGCGGCCGCCTTATATGTATTGGAAAATGGATTACCTACCGAACCAGTAAAATTCAAAGATTTTAGCTCAACGGTAGAGTTAAACGACGAATGGGTCGCAGTAAATAACGCCGGGTATTATAATCTTGTAACAGATTATTTTGATTATGCTTGTAGCATTGCCACTAGTGGCCTCTATTGCGAAATATACCGCATCTCGGAAAAACGAAACAGAATGTCCGACTCCTTATACGCCTTGTCTTTTGTCTGGAACCCAACTGATAATTCCGAGGAAGGTGAATGCTTTACGTGGGATTCCTCTTTAGGGAACTATGTATGTCAAACTCTGCACGAGTGGGATAACAATCTGAAAATTACGGAGGGCGAATTATAAAATACTTGGGGTAACATCACCGGGGCCAAACACCGGGTAAAACTTACAGTGGGCTGATTTTTCAAATTTAAGATGATTAGCCGCCGTAAGTTGAGCGTGGCGTACGTCTGCCGGACCGCACAACGTGCGGCAAGTACGTAAGGGCTAAGTCGGTTTCAAGGTGCCCAAATTTGGAAAATTGTTGCCGGGGTATAAACGGGCATCCCCGGGTTGTCGTTTTATTGACACCCCTCCCCCAAATTGCTATAATAAATTAACTTAACTTAAGGAAGGAAACTTATGGCTTACAAATGTGCAGTCTGTGGCAAAGCCTCCGTCTCCGGCGGTTCTTACAGCCACTCCAACTTGCGGACGAAAAGAAGCTTTAAACCGAACCTGCAAAAACAAAAAATCGTTTTGGACGGCAAAACCCAAACCGCCTATGTTTGCACGGGTTGTATTAAAAGCGGCTTAGCCAAAAGACCGGCTAAATAAACTTTTTGTGCCCAACTTACGCCCGTGCTACCCGTTAGTACGGGCGTTTTGTTTTTGAAGTATTTATAACGTTTTAGGGGTTTTAAATGATTGTGACCAAACGGTCCGCTGCCGCTTTATTAGGCACGCTGATTTTCTTTTTTTCGTACGCGCGCGCGGAGGAACCCGCCGCCGAGTTGGACCCAAACGGGCCCTGGATGATTTGTAACATCTCCGTGGACGGGCTCAAAAATATCCGCAAAAGAACCGTTACCAAGGCTGCCCACTCCAAAAAAGGCGAATTGTACGAACGCTTTACCGTGTCGGAAGATGTGCAGGATATTTCCGCACTGGGCAGTTTCGACGCGGTGGAAATCGACATCTCCCCCATGCCCGGTACCCGCAAAGACAAAGACTCCGGCACTTCCTACGCCTGCCACAAACTGACGTATCTGGTCAAAGAAAAACCGATTTTTGACCGCTTGACCTATCAAGGCCGCAAGCACCTGGGCAAAGGGGCTATTACCCAAGCCATGACGCTTAAACTCAAAGACCCGTTTAACGAAGCCAAGCTGGAAAGTGACCTCTCCCGCATTACCGCCAAATACGCCGAACGCGGCTACGTCAACGCCCAAGTAGCCTATGAACTCGAGCGCAACGAAAAACTGGGCGTAGTGTATGTCAAACTGATTATTGACGAAGGCCAGCGCGTGCGCGTGAAGGAACTCAATTTAGATACGTTCGGCACCACCCTAGAACTACCCGAAAAAAAGATCATCAAAAAAGCCTCCAACCGCCCCGGTAAAGTGTTCAAACCGCAAAACTTGCAAAAAGACTGGGTCAAAATGATGCTCTACGGCCGCAACAAAGGGTATAGCGAATTTAATCTCTCCCAACCGCAAATCACGTTTAACGACGAGAAAACCGAAGCATTCCTCACCTACCAGCTGACCGAAGGGCCGCAGGTGGACTTCGGCACGGTTAGTTTTGAGGGCAACAGCGTGTTCACCCCGCTGGAACTGCAAAAGCAAGTGCTTTTCCGCCCAGGGCACCGCTATAACCAAAAGGATTTTGACGACACCATTTCCGCCATCCAAGAGCAATACGCCGATAAAGGCTACCTGCAAGCCCAAGTAGTACCCGTCAAAGATATTCAAAACGGGTTGCTCAATCTCACTTTTGACATTACCGAGGGGCACGTTTTTTACATTGACCACGTGGACGTTACCGGCTATCAGCACACCAAAAAATATGTCTTCACGCGCGAAATTACCATCAAGCCCGGCGACCTGTACGATAACGCCAAAATCAAACGCAGTCAAACTAAAATTATGAACCTGGGCTTTATTAACGACGTGCAAATCGGTCTGCAGCCCACAGCCGACCCCAACAAAGTAGATTTGGATTTTAACGTCGTGGAAGGACGTCCGGGTATGTTTACGGCCGGGCTGGCCATGAGCTCCATGGACGGCCTATACGGTGAGGTTTCCATTAACCACCTGAACTTATTTGGCCGGGCGCAACGCTTGTCGTTACGTACTCTGTTCGGTAAAGAGATTTTGGACTACACCGTCAGTTGGTACACTCCGTGGATTTTTGACAAACCCACCTCACTGGGAGTGGACGCTTTTAACACTCGCCGTTACCGCTCCTTTGCCACCGAAAACCAAGCTTATACCGAAAAACGCATCGGCGGACGCGTGCGGGTAGGCCCACGCTTTAACGACGATATTTACCAGCTTTCGCTGGGTTACTCGTTTGAGCATATTGATATTTACGATATTGACTCACGCTACCAATGCACCGACGGAAAAGATCCCTCCAAATGCATTGCCAAAGGCACTACCAACTTGTCCACCATCAGTACGGACTTTGCCATCGATACCCGCGATAACATGTGGGACCCTACCCGCGGGTGGCGTAACTCGCTGGGGCTCGCGCTGGCCGGCGGCCCGGTGGCTGGTGACTTGGACTTGTGGTACTTAAACGCCCGCTCTATTTTCAACCACACCGTCTTAAATGTGGGCGGCAATTATCCCATAGTGTTTGTGCTGTCCAACAAAATCGGCTCGGTGCGTCCCTACGGCCGCACAAAAGAAGTTCCCCCGTACGAAAAATTCTTCCTGGGCGGCGCCGACACGGTCCGCGGGTATGAACGCGCCGGGGAAATCGGCCCCGAATACGGCGGCACCACGTACTACGTAATGAACGCCGAGCTGCGCTTCCCCTTGGCACGCGAAGGGCGGCGCAATATGGCCCAGTTTGCCTTCTTCTTTGATTTGGGCAACTCGTGGGATCATGCCTCTAAGCTGGACTTTTCACTCGGGCCTAACGAAAACCAATTTAAAGCCGGGGTTGGGGTAGGGTTGCGTTTAACAACACCTTCGCTGCCTATCCGCATTGACTGGGGGTACGGCTTGAACCATGCCCCGGGGCAGGACCGCTCGCACTTCTACTTCAACATTTCCAACATGATGTAAGGAGTTTATGAAAAAAACCTACTTGGCGGCATTATTACTGGCAACTCTGTTTAGCGGACTTCCGATCCGCGCAGAGGAACTGGCGCTTACCGAGGAAGAGAACGCGGCCGTAGCTGCCATTTTGGCCAAAGCCCAAACGCCCCCCGCCCCGCAGGACCAGCTGGCTGCCCCCGCCCAAGCACAGGCCGAAGTAAAAGCCGCCCTGGACGAGCAAGACCCGCCTGAATCCAATCCGTCCGAAGAAGCGGCTGCGCAAAAGTGCTTAACCGTAGCGTTTATTGATATAGACGAAGCCTTTAATGCCCACCCGCGCACCGTGGCAGTCAAAGAGCAAATCCGCCTGAAAATTTTATCCAAAGAAGACGAGGTGGATAGTGCCAAAACACTAATTGCCGCCCTGCACGAAGAAAACCGCCGCCTGATGGGGTTGCTGCGCCAATTAAAACCGTTTTATGAGCGCATTGTGGTAGAACCGCACGAGTTGGCCCCCCGCCCCGCCGAAAATGCCAGCGAGCTGGAACTGGGCAACGTTCTTAACCGCCTCACTTTTGCGGGAACAGACGTGTTTTATGCCACCCCGCTCAACACCCCCGCGCAGCTGGAAGATTTAAAAAGCCGCATTGCCAGCAACAAGCGTATTATTGAAGAACGCAGCTTTTTTATAGACAACTACAAAGCCCAAACGCGCGAAGAAATTTTGCAGTTAGAAGAAAAAGAAGTGAAAGAAATTTTAAAAGATATTTATTTGGAAATTAAGTCTTTCGCCCAAAAGCGTAACATCGGCGCTGTGGTACGTAAAGACGAGGTACTATACGGCCAAAAACCCGTTAACGTAACCAAAGATTTTATTAACCGCTTGAAAAAAGCGAAAAAATACCGCAAACGTAAATAGAGGTGCTTATGAAACCCTTGTCTATTGCTCAAATTACCCAAATTACCGGCGCGCAAGCTTCCGCCCAAACGGATGTGCAAATTACGGCGCTTTGCTCGCTGGAAAACGCACACCCGGGCGGGATTTGTTATGTTACCTCGCTTGATAAACCGCAACTATTAGAAAAATTAAACGCTTCGGCCGTGTTTGTACCCGCTGCCGCCAAAGGCCAAGCGTTGCCGTTTAAGGGCGTGCTCTTATATACCGATAACCCCGAGTGGGCCTTTGTGCTTTTGATGAAATATGTAGATGCGCAATTTCAAAAGCATACCCCCGGCATTCATCCTACCGCCGTAATTAGCCCCCAAGCTGTGTTGGGGCAAAATGTATCGGTCGGTGCGTACACGGTGATTGAGGCAGGCGCCCATATTGGCGACAATACCGTCATTTTCCCGCAGTGCTACATTGGTAAAGACGTAACTATCGGTCAAAATTGCTATATTTACCCGCAAGTAGTTATCCGCGAACAATGCGTGCTGAAAGATTACGTTATTTTGCAGGCCGGGGCCAAAATCGGCAGCGACGGGTTTGGCTTTACCTTTCACGATGGCCGCCACCAAAAAATCCCGCAAATTGGTAACGTAGTGCTGGGCAACGATGTGGAAATTCAATCCAACGCGTGTGTAGACCGCGCTAAAATTGCCAGCACCGTTATTGGCGATAATACAAAAATTGACAACTTGGTCCAAATCGGTCATAACGTGACTGTGGGGATGAGCTCCATTTGCTGCGCGCAAGTAGGCGTAGCCGGCACAACCGACATCGGTAACGGGGTAATTCTAGCCGGGCAAGTAGGCCTGGCCGGGCACATGACCATTGGCGACCGTGCCCAAGTGGGGGCCCAATCGGGCGTAATGAGTTCCATCCCCGCCGGGCAAACCTATTTCGGCTACCCCGCCATGCCCCAGCGTGAAGCTTTCAAACAGCAAGTTATTTTGCGCAAAATGCCTGAGATGTATAAAGAATTTCAAAAATTCCAAAAGGAAATGGCCGAACTGAAAAAGTTATCTTTTTTCGGACGGCTTAAAAAATTATTAGGACGTTAATTTATGAGAAAAACTTTACAAACCCCCGCTACCGTAACCGGAATTGGACTGCATACGGGCGCCCCGTCTAAAATGACGTTCAAACCCGCCCAAAACGGTATTACATTCTTGCGAACCGATTTGCCCGGCAGTCAGCCTATTTTGGCCCATGTGGACCATGTGGGCTCCACTTTGCGCGGCACAAACCTCAAAAACAGCACCGCCGAGGTGTGGACGATTGAACACGCAATGTCGGCGCTGCATGCGTTGGGCATTACCGACGTAGCCGTGGAAATGGACGGCCCGGAACCCCCCGTTACGGACGGGGCCAGCGACGTGTATGTGGACGCTTTATTAAAGGCAGGTTTGCAAGAACTGGGCAGCGAGCAACCGGTGCTTAACATCAAGCAAAAAATCACCTACACGTGCGGTAACATTTTTTACTCGGCTGAGCCGGCAGATAAACTGACTTTTACGTTTGTCTACCGCCACAAACACCCGCTTTTGGCACACAGTGAATATAGTTTTGAATTGACCCCGCAAAATTACATCGACCAAATCGCCCGGGCACGCACGTTTGGTTTTGAAGAAGAGTTGGAATTTCTCAAAGCTCACGGCCTGGCCAAAGGGGGCAACCTGGAAAATGCCGTGATTGTAGGCAAGGATAAATTTATTAACCAGCGCCGCTACCCGGATGAACCTGTGCGCCATAAACTCTTAGACCTCATTGGGGACATCAGCCTTACCGGCCGCAAATTGCCCCCGCTCAACATCCGCTGCGAGTGCGGCGGCCATAAACACAATGTAATTTTCGCCAAAATTTTACTCGCCAATTCGGAGGAAAAATGAGTACCAAAAACAGTTTGCATGCTTTTTTAACGCTGCCGGTTATTCAAACCATTAACCAGGAACAAATTAAATCCTCTATCCCGCACCGGGAACCCTTTTTATTGGTGGACGAAGTACGCGTATTAGAGGACGGTAAAAAATATATCGGTATCCATCAGGTACGCGCCGATGAGTATTACTTTAAAGGGCATTTTCCGGGCAGCCCGGTCATGCCGGGGGTACTGGTGGTGGAAAGTATGTCCCAATCCTTTGGAGGGGCCCTGATGAGCCGCGTGGTCGGGCAAAACGCGGGCATTCCGTTGTTTTTAAGCATTGAAGATGCCAAATTCCGCGGGATTGTAAAACCCGGGGATACTTTACAAATGCCTTTGGAAATATTAAGATTAGGTAAAATCTCTAAGATTTATGCCGAGGCTTACGTAAACGATAAACTATGTGCCCAAGCAACCCTCAATTTTATTTTAGGAGGAAAACATGTCTAACATTCACCCTACCGCTATTATCCATCCGACCGCTCAGATTGACCCCTCCACGGTAGTGGGGCCCTACACGGTAATTGGGGAAGATGTGCAAATCGGCAAGAATAACCACATCGGCCCTTTTTGTGTAATTGAAAATACCACCATGGGCGACAATAACGAACTGATTGCCAGCTGCTTTGTGGGCGTCAAACCGCAAGACCTTTCTTATAAAGACGAACACACCCGCGTAGTGATGGGAAACGGCAACAAAATCCGCGAATGTGTAACGATTCACCGCTCTACCTTTGTGGGTAAACCCACTACGCTGGGCAACAACAATTTGCTAATGGCCAACTCCCACCTGGCACACGATGTGCAAATGGGCAACAACTGCATTATTGCCAATTCTACAGGGATTGCCGGACACGTAATTATTGAAGACCGGGTGGTCATGTCCGGTATGGTAGGCGTGCACCAATTTTCCCGCGTGGGCACCATGGCTATGGTGTCCGGCGGAGCCATGGTTCCCTTAGACGTCCCCCCTTATTGTATTGCTCAAGGCGAGCGCGCCCGTTTGGTCGGGCTTAACATTGTCGGTATGCGCCGCAGCGGCATGGAGCGCAGCGCCATGTTTGAAATCAAACACGCATTTAAGCTGATGTTCCGCAGTGGCAAACGCTTGGAAGAAGCCATGGCCGAACTGGAAGCCGCCCCGCACTGCAAAGAAGTACAACATTTAATTGACTTTTGCCGCGCCAGCGAGCGTGGTGTCATGCCGGCCAAAAAATCCATGCGCGAGGACAGCGATGAGTAACCCCAAACTAGGCATTTTAGCCGGCGAAGGCAAAATGCCTGTCTACATCGCCCAAAAAGCCCTCTCCCGCGGGTACGACGTATACGTACTAGGGCTCAAGGGCAACGCGCGCGTGGCCGATTACAAAGGGATTGCTACCGCTACCGGCCAAATCCGCCTGGGGCAACTGGGCGCGGGAATTGAATTTTTCAAAAGCCGCGGCGTAAGCGAAGTGGTCATGGCCGGGCGTGTGCAACACACCTCTATTTTTACCAATCTCATGCCCGACAAGCGCGGCCTTGCCTTCTTAGCCTCGCTTAAAAGCATGGGAACTAAATATCTGCTCTCGCGCCTGATTGAAGAATGTGCCAAAGACGGCGTGCATTTTGTCAATTCGGCCCTATTTTTGGAAGACTTTTTCCCTAAAAAAGGCGTTTTATCCAAACGCCAACCCACCCCGCAGGAACAAAAAACGATTGACTACGGATTTTCCATGGCCAAGCAAATTGCCACGCTAGACATTGGGCTTACATGCGTGGTCAGCCAACAGGCCGTCATTGCCGTGGAAGGCATGGAAGGCACCGACAAATGTATTGCGCGCGCAGGCGAACTCTACAAAAAAAATGCCGAAAAAGACAGCTCTGTGGTCGTTGCCAAGGCGGCCCGCCCCAACCAAGATATGCGCTACGATTTGCCCGTTATTGGCACGCGCACACTCAAAAGTATGCACAAAGCCGGGATTTCCATTTTAGCCTTTGAAGCCGAAAAAACCTTGGTGATGGATTTAGAGGAAGTGATTGCGCTGGCTGACAAGCTAAACATTTGCTTAGTGGCGATGTAAATTTTCTAAAAAACGGTCCGGTGACAGATCTATGCCACCGGACAAACTTTTTATACCCTCCCATTCAAAAAGTTCAACAACATATACAATTTTCGTCTTCTTCTAGACCCAATATACTAGCGTACGAGTGTTCTGCGCTATCACAAGCATGCTCCTCCGTATTGGTGGTAAAATGCCCGTCATCATAAATGCAAATACACAGGTCGAAATCTTTCCGACTAGCCGCACTTGCGGCTATCGCTTCACTGTTTGCATAACCGGCAGCACCATGTTCTATTGCATATACAAAAGACTCAGTGATTGAGGTAAAGGTTCCTATCTCTCCGATTTGAACATCTAAATTCTCCATATTCCCACAAGGATGTTCTTCACGATTTTCATGCGTCATTCGTCCATGTTCCAATTCGCAGACGTCCAGGGCATCTTTTAAGGTTTTTAGGTTGGTATATGCCTCGGCCGCTCGGCTTTTCCAAACCGCTTTGTTATATTGCGGTACAGCCACCGCGGCCAAAATGCCAATAATCAGCACGACAACCAAAAGTTCTATCAAGGTAAAACCTTTGGGACAACCACTGTGCGTAAAACCCCGCCGGGTATTGCAATTATACGTCATAATACTACCTCCTGTCTTATCTTTTTATTACTTCAAATTTGCCAACAAAAAGGCGGCGACTTTGTTAAAAGCAGTTAGCAGTGACCTTTAACAAATAATCGCCGCATACCCAATTCTTATAAAAAGAAACGGGTAAGACAGGGCAATTATTTGTCGACTGCTAACTTGCGCCGGAAAGAGTATCCCCTTTCCATTGCTCGGCGTGGTCTTCCTCCACGCTTCAACAAATAATCTTTACAAATTGTACATACTACTTTTTCATTATAACAAAAATCTATCCCCCGTTTTAAAAGAAATTTGTTATTTTCCCCCTTTTTATGGTACTATGTACAAGAGAGTGTCCCGCTTACGGGCCCCTACTACTTTATATATAAGAGGACTCATACTATGTCTAGAACACCTATCATTGCCGGAAACTGGAAAATGCACAACACCATCGCCGAGGCTACCGCCCTAGTGGCTGCCCTCAAAGAGGCCGGCAATAAAAACCACGCCGAAATTATCATTGCTCCGTCTTACACGGCTTTGGCCGTGGCCGCACATACCGCCAAAGGCTCTGAAATCAAAATCGCTGCCCAAGACGTACATTGGGAAGACAAAGGTGCTTTTACCAGCGCGGTTTCCCCCGTGCAAGCCAAAGATGCCGGCGCCACGCACACGATTATCGGCCACAGCGAACGGCGCAGCGTGTTTGGTGACACCGACGAAATTTTAAATAAAAAAGTAGCCGCCGCTTTACGCCACAACTTAACCGTTATCTTTTGCGTAGGCGAAACCCTGGAAGAACGCGAAGCCAACAAAACCTTGGACGTGATTGCCGCCCAATTAGAAAACGGCTTAAAAGGATTTACGGCTGAACAATTAAAAGGCTTAGTGATTGCCTATGAACCCGTATGGGCCATCGGCACCGGCAAAACCGCCACGCCCGAGCAGGCACAAGAAGTACACGCCGCTATCCGCGCGCAACTGGCCAAAACCTACGGCGACGAATTTGCCCAAGCTACCCGCATTTTGTACGGCGGCAGCGTCAAAGATACCAACGTGGACGAAATTATGGCCAAACCCGATGTGGACGGCGCTTTAGTGGGCGGCCAATCGTTAATTGCCGACAAATTCGCCCGTATTATTAACTTTAACTAACATGAACCCGGCTAAACTCATTGACCACACCCTCTTAAAACCCAATGCCACACAGGCGCAAATTGAGCACTTGTGCGACGAGGCACGCACCTACGGCTTTGCCAGCGTGTGCGTAAACCCCTATTGGGTTAAACGGGCCCACCAACAATTAGCGGGCAGCGAGGTAAAAGTATGCACGGTCATTGGGTTTCCGCTCGGGGCCACCCCGGCCAACGTAAAAGCTTTTGAAGCGCAAAACGCCGTCAAGGACGGGGCAGACGAGCTGGACATGGTACTTAACATCGGCGCCTTAAAATCCGGCGACGAAAAAACCGTGCTGGCAGATATCCGGGCGGTGCGCCAAGCGTGCGTGGGGAAAATTTTAAAAGTAATTATTGAAACCTGTGAACTGACGGACGAAGAAAAAGTAAAAGCTTGCCAACTGGCCGCACAGGCCGGGGCGGACTTTGTAAAAACTTCTACCGGGTTTGCGGGCGGGGGTGCCACGGTTGCGGATGTGGCACTGATGCGCAAGTCCGTCCCGTCCGCCATGCAGGTAAAAGCATCCGGCGGGGTACGTACGCGCGCCGATTTTGATGCGATGATTGCTGCCGGGGCCACCCGCATTGGCACCAGCAGCGGGGTAAAAATAATAGAGGGAAAATGATTAACAATTGGGAAATTGCCAGCCGGATTGACCACCGCACGCGGGAAATCCACTATGTACTATTGATGGATGGCACGGAGCACGATGCCCGCTTGATTGCTAAAAAGTTGAAAGGGTACGTCAAAGAGGCTGTGCCGGCTGCCGCGCCGTATGTGTATGGGTTTGAATTACCCGTAGACATGGACGAAGGAACACAAGACAAAATCCACGCGGCCGTGCAAGAAGGGGTGGACTTGGCCAACAAAGTAAACCAATTTGTCCCCGGCGGCGTGTTGGGCGACCCGTTGTTTAGTTCCCAAACCGGCAAGGCCGATAAAGATTTCCCTACTTTTTTAACCCTGGACCCTTCTGCCAGTTTTTTTGGCGGGCTTTTGGAAGCCACCACTCCCCCCCTCAAACAGCGAAACTCTATTGACTTGGACGCCGCCACCCGGCGCGAATTGGCCCATACCCAACCTTTTCAAGCACGGCAAATAAGCATCAGTGAAGATTTGGAACAAACCCAAGTGCACGAGCTGGACTTGTCCGCCACCGCCCGGGAGGTGTTTGCCACTAAGCCCCCGCAAGAAACGCTAACCCCTTCAACTCCGTCAACGGGTGAAAAACAGGAAACAACGGATTCTTCTCTCACAGAAGAAACATTGCCCCCTCCCACACAACCCACCTTGCAAACCACCCAGCAAACGATTTTGCCCGAGGCAGCCCGTCCTTTTGCCGATGAGACCCACCTGTTACGTCCCGCTGCGGCCCCTCAAGCAAAGCCTGAGCAACCGCCGTTGCAAACGGCCGAGCCAAAAGCCCCAGTGGACGGTGCGCAGTCTGTCTCTTCCGTTCCGGCGCAACCCCTCCAGCCCCAGGCAGCTGCCCAAACTCCGCTGCCGCCCGAACCGCTGGAGAAAACAAAGCCGCAGCCGGAACCCGCAGCTCCTGCTGCCCCCTTTCCCGCCAAAGAACTTCCCAGCAGCACCATCTCCATCAGTGATAGCGATATGCTGATTAAAGACATGGAAGGTTCGGTATTGGAAAAGCTGCCGCTCAAAGATATTTTATCGGCCCAAACCAAATACGATATGTTTGTGGACGTAACCCGACCGGCGCCCTCCGTCCAACAAGCGCAACAACAAAAAGAAGACAAAATAGAACAGGCAACTTCCCAACAACCGGCTGCCGACCCTTCGCAAGAACCTTTTAATGTATTTGAATCCGACGCGCCGGAAACAAACCCGGCGTTAGATGTAGAAGAAATTCAAGAAATTACAGATAAATTATCAACCAAAGAGATAGAACCTATGAAACAACCATTGCCTCCCCAAGAACCCCCTCAGGAATCGGCCGCGGCCGAAACCTTTGAGCAACAAACCATTCTGCCGCCTTCCCCGTCAGAACAGCAAGTGCAGGATGCTACTTCCAGCGTGCCTTTTACATTAGGTTCCTCGGCTCATTTAGACCCCGCACAAGCACCCGCACGCCCGATGGATTTACCGCAAGAAGAGCGCCTTGAAAATACGCTCCCGCCCGCAGACACACAAAGCCGGGAAGATTTGCCCGAAATTACCATCCGTTCCAAGACGATTACCTTAGACAAAACTTTTAATTTAGAAGCAGCTTTACCACAAACAGTTGCACCGCAGGCTCCTGTACCGGATCAGCCAGGCTCTACCCAGCCTCCGTCCACCAAAACGATTTTACGGCCCAAAAATCCGTTGGCCGAAAATGAAATCCCCGAAGCGGGCAAAACCATTTTGCGCTTACGCCGCAAAGACAACCCGCCTACCCCACAAGTAGCCCAGCCGCTTAAGAGTACCATGTCGCCCCGCAATGCCGAGGTTTTGCGCCAAGCTAAAGAACGCGCGATTGACCACTCCATTCAAATCCCGGTATCGGAACTGAAGAAACATAACTGGCCGCTGGAAGTACCTTTGGTGCCTACCTATACATTAAACAACATGGTTATGTCCGTGAACCGGTTTGCACACGCCACCGCCATTTCCGTGATTGAAAACCCCGGCAAACTTTACAACCCGCTTGTCCTGCACGGCGGCACAGGGACCGGGAAAACCCATTTCCTAAATGCTCTGGCCTATGCTTTTAGCCAAAAATTTGGGCAAGAACATATCTTTATGACCAACGGGGTACGCCTTTCCCGCGGGATCCAGCGCTACGTGCTGGAAGGAAATATAGACAAATTTTCCGACTTTATGAAATCGGTACGTGCCTTGCTCATTGATGACATCCACTTGCTGGCTATTAACGAGCAAAACCGGGCATTTATTTCCCAACTGTTAAATTCGTTTTTACAAGAACAAAAACAAATTGTCATTACTTCCAAATATCCGCCGGAAAGTTTGGAAAAATTGGAAGAACTCATTCGCTTTAAGTTAGATTCCGGATGGATTAGCGAACTAAAACCCGCCACCGGCGTCACACGCTTTCGCATTGTAAAAAAGATGTTAGCGGAAAACGGTGTGGATTTAAACGATAAGCAAATTGAGGATTTTTTCAGCGGGGCACACATGACGCTGGGAACCGTCACGCGCAGCATCCGGCGTTTAAAAGTGCTGGAAAATTTAATCTTCCCCAATGCCACCTTGGAAGAAGAAAAATCCCACGCAGTTATTTTTGAAAAACTCTTGGCTACCAAAGGGGAAGATAAAACCAGTGAACTGGTCAACAAATATCCCTCCGATATCACTTCTCTCTCTACAGTAGGAAACGGGGAATGGGGCCGCATCGGTTTCTTCTATCCGCAAAACTGCACGGATATGATGAACTGGATGGTATATGCCTTGCAACAACGCGCCAAAGAACTGCACATTGAAGGGGGATTTGATATTGTGGTACGCTCGTCATACTCCACGGAAAATATTATTTCTTCCGCTTTTAAAATTGCCAACTTGTGTGACAATAAAAAGCTGAAGGGAGCCGTTATTTTAGGCCCAAAACCTGACACGTGCGACCCTTCCGTGCGCGAAAATTTCTATGATATTTTAACGCACATGTTGGAAATTATGCTCATTCGTTGTGGCATTATTAACTACGAAGATGTACGCTTGCCCAGCACGTATGTAAAAGTAATTTCCGAGCTAATGAGGTAATTATGAAAAAAATAAGTATTTTATGGGCAGCTGCCTTGCTCGCCGCTTGCGGGCCTTCCCTGCAAAGCGCAGTAAAAGACGGCAAGATTGCCCCTTCTTTTACCGATACACTTTTGGAGGATGATTACCTGTGGGTACGCGGCTTTGGGGCCGCTAATCCCCAACACACCACGGATTCCCAACGGCGCATTTTAAGCCGCGAGGCCGCCATCGCCCATGCCTACCAACGCGCCACCGAGGTTTTGTACGGAACCGATTTGCAAGCACATGTGCAAGTGGTGGATGCTGTTTCCACCGGCAGTACCGTAGATTCTTCCTCCCAAGGAATTTTACGCAGAATGGAACTGGTCAATACCGAGTATTTAGAAGACGGCGGCTGCACTGTCATTATGCGTATTAACCGGGAGTATTTACAACAAGCGGGTTTAACCCCCCAGGAGACCAAATGAAAAAATCTTTTACCTTACTCGTAGCGTTGTTCCTGTTTGCCAGTGCGTGTTCTTCCATCCGTATCGGCCCCAAAGGGGAGGGTGAATATGTCACAGCGGAATCGTTAGTTCCTTATAACGAAAACGATATACGCCAAATGAAAAAAGACGGCGAACTGGCTGCCCAAAAAGCCGCCGTAGAAAAAGTGGCCGGTGTTTTTGTTTCTTCCGCTACCACGGTAGAACAGGCCCAACTGGTAGAGGATAAAATTATCTCTAAAACGGCCGGTTTTATCCGCAAATCCCACGTACAAAAAGCATACCGCAAAGGCGACGATTGGTACACCCAAATCAAAGCAATGGTATTGGTGAAAGATATCGGGGCCATCATTAAAGAATCCGAAGATAACGCTTTTGCCAAAAAAACAACGCTATTGGTTACCTCGCGCGAAACAATCGGGGAAGACTTATCCCTTTCCCAAGACTGCAAACAAGCTATCTACCGCGTTCTTAAAACGCAACCGTATAACTTGGTAAACGGCGACAATTTAAGCCAAAACAATATCGAAAACCCCAACCCCACCATCGACAAAGCCCGTGGGGACGGTGCACGCTTTGTCATCGTGGCCGACGTACAAACTGCCCCGCTAG
>CAMVRX010000012.1 GCA_947170005.1 uncultured Elusimicrobium sp. | reverse complement strand
ATTTGCCACATTTGGGCACCTTTGCACCGACTTGCCAACTCGACGTAGCTCCGCTGCGCCTTCGGGCAACTTACGGTGCAAATCTGCCCCAAATCTGACAAATCAGCCCACTGAACATTGTACCCGGTGATGTTGCGAACATAACACCATTTCGCGAAGTTTCGTTGCTTTTTAGCGAAACAATTTTCCACATTTGGCCGTCTTTGCGGTCCCTTGCCACTCGTAGCACCTAGCAGTGCAACTTCGGGCAACTAGCCCCGCAAATACGGCTCAAATTTGAAAAATCATCTTATCTTCTACTGTACCTTGTACTTGGGGAAGCGCGGTGTTCCCAGTACAGGTTGTACGAAAACGCGACAAATCAGTCCACTGAACATTTTACGCGGTGATGTTTCGGACGACAACGACACGTACGCGGAAGATCCCCGATAGAGACACTCGGGGATGACAGACTTTAATACCCCCTCTCCTGGGCTGCGCCCATCCTCCCCCTCCAGGGGGGGAGGGAAACAATAAAGGGCACAAACAAAAGTTTGTGCCCGGGTGTTTTTAACAAAATAACTGCGTATGTTCTAATTTACATAACACGGGTTATCCCCACACAATGAAGTGCAGACACCATTATCATCGTCTCCAGCGCAAGATATTTTTCCCAAACCATCATAATCATCACTATCAGTTAAGATAATTGTTAAATTATAGGGGGATTCTTCGTTTTTTACGCGGTTAGCAAAAAACATATGAGGGTCATCTGTCCCAAATTCCCAATCTTTGGTTTTGATACAGGTAATATCGCCTACACAATTACTTGTTTCTATTTCTCCGGGTAATTCAATGTCCATATTGGCAAGGCCAGTTGAAGTGGAAAGATAGCAATCCTCAGAATTCGCACCGTGCTGCAAGACACATAATTGATGACTTTTGTATACAGCGTTTAAAAAAGTCAGTGCTTGGGTAATGCGGGATTTTTCTACGGCTTTTTGGTACTGCGGAACGGCGACGGCGGCGAGGATGCCAATGATAAGCACGACGACCAACAATTCAATGAGGGTGAAACCCTTTAAATAAGACGTCATGGCAGACTTGATCTGCCATCTTCCACGCAGGTTGTTACGCAAGCGTAACGGCAACGACAGGCGTTGAAGAGCCTGGATCAAGTCCAGGATGACGCCTTTTTTATAACGACAAACGGCAGATGTTGCTTGCGCAACATTGTCAGGCAGTGCCTGACCTACAACGGCAACCCCCTTTTGCCCTTTGAGGGCATTTTCCCCGCAAGGGGGACAAGAAACGACTACTACATTTTTTCTTTTGTTTTGCATATGCGTTCTCCTTTTGTTTGTCGGGCTTATACCCGACCTACATTTTGTTTTCAATTTAACCTGACTTGAAAAACGCATGCAAAAACGGCTGGCATAGAGAGTCCTTAGCACAGCACTCCTACATAACAGCCGTAGTTTGTCATCTTGCAATGACAAACATTCAGCACAAAATAACGGGATTATAAGTTCCATTACTTTGTACTTGATAACGAGCTGTCCTTGGCGTGCTAAGGGCCTTTTCGGCGCTTGCGTATTCTCCATACGCTTCCAAAAACAGATTAAAATTGTTTTACTGCACTTTTATTGTAACATATTTCCAACGGTTGGGGGGAAGGGCGAATGCCCCGGTGGGGCATTGTCAGGCAGTGCCTGACCTACAACGGCAAACAATGCTTTACAAAAACGTGCGAAAATTGGTATAAACATAGGGGGGATGAAATCATGCGCAATAATCCGCACATTTTAGAAATCAATGCACGTGCGTGGCTCAAACGCCACGAGCGCCGCGCCGGACACCCGGTGACGCTGGCCGATATCCCCGCCGACGTGTGGGATAAAATCCAGCGCAACGGATTTGATGCCGTGTGGCTGATGGGGGTGTGGAAACGCAGCCCGGCCGCCCAGCAAATTGCGCGCGAAAACACCGATATCAAAAAACACATCCACAGTGTGCTCCCCGATTTTTCTACCGACGATATTGCCGCTTCCCCCTATGCGGTGTATGAGTACAGCGTGGATGAATCTTTAGGCGGAAACGAGGCGTTGGCCGCGTTTCGCAAGAACTTAAATGACCGCGGCATTTTGCTGTTTTTGGATTTTGTAGGCAACCATACCGCGATTGATTCCCCCGCCGTAGAAGAACACCCCGATTTGTTTATTACCACCGGAAAAAATGCCCCGCATGTGCACCCGGATTGGTTCTTTCAAACGAAAAACGGCGACTATATCGCCCACGGGCGCGACCCGTATTTTGCCCCGTGGACCGATACTGCGCAGCTTAATTACTTTAACCCCAAAACGCGCGAGTTTATGCTCAGCGAACTGAAAAAAGTGGCCGAAATGTGCGACGGCGTGCGCTGCGATATGGCGATGCTTTCTTTAAACAAAGTACAGCGCGATACGTGGTGGGAGTTTATCGGCGGCGAGCTGCCGCGCGAAGAGTTTTGGTCCCAGGCGCTTAGCGCCGTGCGCGCGCAACGGCCCGAGTTTGTGTTTATGGCCGAGGTGTATTGGGGCTTGGAGTGGGATATCCAAGAGCTTGGTTTTGATTATACTTACGACAAAGTTTTATATGACCGCTTGCGCTTTGCCAATGCCGACAGCATCCGCGGGCACTTGCGCGCCGAGCATTTGTTCCAAATGCGTTCCTTGCGCTTTATTGCCAACCACGATGAGGAAGAACCGTTAAAAGCGTTTGGGCGGGAAAAATCGCTTGCGGCGGCGACGATTATTGCCACGCTGCCCGGGGCGAGGTTGTTCTCGCTGGCGCAGCTCTTAGGGCGGCCGGTGCGCATGCCTATCCAGTACATTAACGACCAGTTTGCTGTGGACGAGGCGGTGGAAAAATACTATTGGAAAGTGTTAGGGGTGGCCTCGGACCCGGCGTTCCACGGCGGGCAGTGGGCTTTGCAAGAGACGGTGCCTGTGTATGCGGGGGAAACCTCGTGCCACAACATTTTGGCCTGGATGTGGAAACAACGCCATACCGGAAAAATGGTGTTTATCAATTATAGCGACCAGCCCTCTCAATGCCGTGTGCCGTTTAAAGGGATTGCCGATTTTACCGTGCGCGAGGAGATGGAGGGGAAGAAGTTTAATTTGCCGCCGGAACTGGCCACGCAGGGGATGGAATTGGTTTTGCGGCCGTACGAGTGCAAAATTTTTACGTTTAGTATTTAACGACCCCGGTGAAGTTACGTTTTAAGCAGTCAGGTTTCAAACACGTAAAGTATTTGAAACCTGACTCGTTTTCCGGGCAACCATTTGCCACATTTGGGCACCTTTGCACCGACTTGCCAACTCGACGTAGCTCCGCTACGCCTTCGGGCAACTTAGGGTTGGCAATAAGTCCTAATTGCTCTTTGCGTTTAGCCGTTTTTGCAAAGTAAGGCGCGACAAAAAAGTGTAGGCAATGCCCTCATTGACAAGCTTTTTTAACAAAGCCGAGCGCAAAAACGACTAAACCCTTTGGGCCGCGTCCTTTTTAAGCTATTGCTTCCCTTTTTTGCTTGGCATAGGGGGCTATGCCTGCGCAAAAATCAGTGTGCACTAACTTAAAAATTACAGCGGCGCAAAGGCAAGTAGGGCTTATTGTCAACCCTAGGCAAATCTGCCTCAAATCTGACAAATCAGCCTACCGTAAATTGTACCCGGTGATGTGACGAACGACAACTTTATTTGTCCGCCAAACTGACCTCGGTTTTGAAAAATCATCTTATCCTCTACTCTGCCCGGTGTTTGGGGAAGTGCTGGCGGTTTTACAGGTTGGGGATAAAAAACGGGCACAAACAAAAAGTTTGTGCCCGGGTGTTTTTAACAAAGCAACTGCGTATGTTCTAATTTACCTCACACGAGTCATCCCCACACAATGAAGTGCAGAAATCCCCGCCGCATATAACTTTTCCTATATCGTTGTTGTTATTGGTTAGTTGAATCCATAAATTATATATGGGTTCTTCGTTTTGCATTCGGTAGGCGGTGAACATTGAGCTATCATCTGTGCCAAATTCCCAATCTTCGGTTTTGATACAACTTGTGTCACTTGCGCAACCCGCTGTTTCTATTTCACCGGGAAGTTCAATGTCCATGTTGGCAAGGACAGTTGAATCGCAAAGATTGCAATCAGCGGAATTTTCACCGTGCTGCAAGACACATAATTGATGACTTTTGTATACAGCGTTTAAAAAAGTCAGTGCTTGGGTAATGCGGGATTTTTCAACGGCTTTTTGGTATTGCGGGACGGCTACGGCCGCCAGAATACCAATGATAAGTACAACGACTAACAACTCAATGAGGGTAAAGGCGGCTGGATGCCCCTTGGCCGGGGCATTGTCAGGCAGTGCCTGACCTACTTTCCCCCTCACCCGGCACTTCGTGCCACCCTCTCCCCCCAGGGGCGAGGTAATACAAGCTGCAGCTTTTATGACTTCATTTTTGTTTTGCATATACGTTCTCCTTGTTATTGTGTCAGGTTTACACCTGACCTACAATTTTGTTTTCAATTTAACCTGCTTGGAGAACGCATGCAAAAACGGCGGTTGCGGTTAGATCTATTCACGTATCAAACAACAACAGCCGTGGAATGCCGCCAAAATAACGGCAAACACTCGGCGCAAACAAGGTGTACATCCCCGTTTACGCCTATAACAGCTGTTATCGGGAGTGAATAGAAACTTGGTTAAGTTACCCGTATTCCGCATACGGTTCCCGGAACAGATCAAATTTTTATCCTTCACCCTTATTTTAACATAATTTTGAAGAATTTTTCGCTGCAAATTTGATACATATTTTTTATAATATAGCTATACCCTGTGTACAGGAGAAACCCCCTATGCCAAACGGGCCGTCTGCCCCTAAAGACCAGATGGAAATTTTGTCTTTGGGAACCGAGTTTGCACTGACGGAAATTTTGGGCGCGGCTGCCGGCTATTGGCTGGATAACAAACTGGGCACGCTGCCGTGGTGTTTGGTGGGGGGAGTTGTATTGGGGTTTGCGCTGGGGTTTTGGCGTGTAGTGTCTGCCGCCAAGGCCGCCAACCAAGAAGGAAAACATGGACGTAGCTGAAACTATATCACACCATATTTTGGACCACGACTGGGGCGTTGTGCTGGGCGGGGTGCGTATCCCCGTGACTACACACTCCGTAACGATTTTTGCCGTGAGCGTGCTACTGGTGTTGGGCCTGGCGTGGGCCGCGCGCAAACATACCAGCCGCGGGGGAAAATTGGTAAGCGTTCTCTTAGAAGAATATGTGTCGTTCATCCGCGGGGGCATTGTGCTGCCCAATATGGGGGTGGAAGGGCGCAGTATGCTGCCGTATTTTTGTACGCTTTTTTTGTTTATTTTGTCCGTCAATTTGGCCGGGATGATCCCGGAGATGAAAACCGCTACGTCTAACATTTCCGTGACGGCCGCCTTGGCGCTTTGTTCGGGTGGAATTATTTTATTTAGCGGGCTTAAATACCACGGACTGTGGGGATTTTTGAAAGGGTTTGTACCGTCGGGCACGCCGGGGTGGCTGGTGCCGCTTATTTTCCCGTTGGAAGTAGTCAGCATGGTCATTAAAGTGTGCGTGTTGGCGATCCGTTTATTTGCCAATATGCTATCGGGCCATATGGTGCTGATTTGTTTGCTCTTAATCATTTTTATTGTGGGCGAGATGAGCAAAGCGGCCGGAGCCGGGGCCTTGCTGCCGGCGATGGGACTGGAAATTTTTATGACGTGTTTGGAGTTATTAGTAGCATTTTTACAGGCGTATGTGTTTACCTTGCTGACTGCGATTTTTGCGGGCTCGGTCATTCACACGCACTAAATTTAAACAAACGGGGAACCCCGTGAAAGGAGAGAACGTATGGAATTAGTAGCACTCAAATATATTGCCGCCGGTATCGGAGCCGGGATGGTAGTGTTAGGCGCCGGGTTAGGCTTGGGTAAAATCGGCTCTGCCGCTTTGGAAGGCGCTGCGCGTCAGCCCGAAGCTGCCGGGGATTTGCGGACCACGATGATTATTATTGCCGCCTTGTTAGAAGGGGCTGCCATGTTGGGGCTGGTCATCTGCCTGCTTACCATGGTGATGAAATAAACAAGTATGGAAGATTTGTTAAAACCGGACTTTGGCGTACTGGTACTGACGGTTTGTAACTTTCTCTTGTTGGTGTATTTGCTTAAAAAGTTTGCCTGGGGGCCGGTGATTGGAGCCTTGGAAAAACGCGAATACCAAATAGAAAGCGACAAACAAACCGCCCAAAAAGCCCGTGTGGACGCCGAGGCCCTGAAAAAAGAATTGGACGACCGGTTGGCCCAAATTTCCAGCGAAGCGGCGCAGAAAATGGCCCAGGCTGTAGCCGCCGGACAAGCGCAAAAAGACCAACTGTTGGCCGAAGCAAACGCGCAGGCCCAGCGGCTCTTGGCGCAAGCCAAGGCGCAAATTGAAGCCGAGAAAAACAAAGCATTGGCCGACGTGCGCGGCGAAATTGCCAACATCAGTTTGTTGGCGGCTTCGCGCGTGTTGGAGCGGCAAGTAAAAGACAGCACGGCCCAGCAAATTGTGGACCAAGTGTTAAAGGAAGTAGAAGCAAAATGAACAGCGAACAACGTATTGCCGCCGCCCGGTATGGCGCTGCGTATGACCGTTTAAGTACCAACGCACAACAAGCGCAGCAAAATGCCGAGCAATTAAATACGGCGGCGAAGATTTTGGCCGGGTTTTCCGCCTATATGCAAAACCCCCGGCTGCCGGTGGCACAAAAAAAGATGATTATTAACGAGGCCCTCAAAGAGTTGCCGCAAGCGGCTGCGTTTATCAATGTGCTCATTGAGGCAAAGCGGTATGGTTTATTAAACGCGATTTGCGCTCAAGTTAATACGTTATTAGACGACCGTAAGGGCATTTCCCGCGCAATTATAACCTCCGCGCAGGTGTTGGGTGCGGCCCAACAACAAGCCGCCGAAAAAGCCCTTGGCAAACGCTACGGGCGCACCGTGCGGGCGACTTTCCGCACCGACCCGGCTTTGCTGGGCGGCCTAACCGCACAATGTAACGGGGAGTTGTTAGACGGCAGCTTGAAAACGCGGCTTGAAAAACTCAAAGAGGAAATTACCCGGTAGGTATTTTTATGGCAATCAGACCCGAAGAAATTACCCAAATTATTAAAGAAAAAATTGAAAAGCTGGATACGTCCTTGGATGTAAGCGAAACGGGAACCGTTATCCAAGTGGGCGACGGCATTGCCCGCGTGTACGGCCTAAACAACGTAAAAGCCAGCGAACTGGTGGATTTTGGCAACGGCGTAAAAGGCATGGCGCTCAATTTGGAATATGACAATGTAGGCTGCGTGCTAATGGGGCCCGATACGCAAGTGCATGAAGGGACCACTGTGAAACGCACCGGGGAGGTAATCAGCATCCCGGTTAGCCCGGACGTGATTGGGCGCGTGGTGGACCCACTGGGTAACCCGTTAGACGGTAAGGGACCGCTTAAAGAAGGCAAAAGCATGCCGCTGGATATTGTGGCCCCGGGGATTATTGACCGCCAACCCGTCAAACAGCCGCTGCAAACCGGGATTAAAGCCATTGATGCGATGGTGCCGATTGGTAAAGGCCAGCGCGAGCTGATTATTGGCGACCGACAAACCGGGAAAACCGCGATTGCCATTGACGCGATTATCAACCAAAAAAATATCCCGGAAGATGAACGCTGCATTTGTATTTATGTGGCCATCGGCCAAAAACAAAGCACCGTAGCCCAAGTGGTAAAAACCTTAACCGATTTTGGAGCGATGGAGTATACCGTGGTGGTGTCGGCTACGGCATCGGACCCGGCGTCTATGCTCTATATTGCGCCGTATGCCGGGTGTGCCATTGGCGAGTATTTTATGTGGCAGGGCAAAGATGTTCTCATTGTGTATGACGATTTGTCCAAGCATGCACAGGCATACCGGCAAATGTCTTTACTCTTGCGCCGGCCGCCGGGACGCGAGGCGTACCCGGGTGACGTGTTTTATTTGCACTCGCGCTTACTGGAACGGGCGTGTAAACTCTCTAAAGAGAACGGCGGCGGTTCGTTGACCGCGCTGCCGATTATTGAAACGCAAGCTAACGACGTGTCGGCCTATATTCCTACCAACGTCATTTCTATTACCGACGGGCAAATTTATTTGGAAAGCAGCCTGTTTTTAAGCGGGATTAAGCCCGCTATTAACGTGGGGCTGTCGGTTTCCCGCGTGGGCGGCAGCGCCCAGCGTAAAACCATGCGTAAAGTGGCCGGGACATTGCGTATTGATTTGTCGCAATACCAGGAATTGGCGGGGTTTGCGCAGTTTGGCTCGGAGCTGGATAAAGAATCCCAACGGCAAATCGCCCGCGGCAAACGCATGACCGAGCTGCTCAAACAAAACCAGTACGCGCCTTTGAAAGTGGGCGAGGAAGTGCTGGTGCTGTACGCCGGAACGCACGGATATTTGGACGCATTGGAAGTACACGACGTGTTGCGCTACGAGAAGGAACTGCTGGCCTATATGCGCGCGCAAAAACAGAATGTACTGGACGTACTTAACACGGCGACGGAATTGACGGAAGAAGTGGAAACAAACATCAAAAAAGCATTGGAAGATTTCAAAACGGTTTTTAAACCGGCATAAGGAGAAAGTATGGACGCTAAAAACAGAAAAAAATATTTGGTAACGGGCGGGGCCGGGTTTATCGGCAGCAACATTGCCAAAACCTTGGAAGCCCAGGGCCACGAAGTAACCGTTTTGGATGACTTTGCCAAAAACGGAAATTTTAAAAACTTAATCGGTTTTAAGGGGGATGTGATTACCGCCGATTTGTTTGAGCAAGTGCCCGCGGATTTGTACTTTGATGCGATTTTCCACGAAGCGGCCATTACCGATACGACGGTAATGGACCAAAAAGCCATGATGGAGCAAAATGTGGAGGCGTTTAAAAATTTGCTCCATTTTGCGGCCGAAAATGGCATTAAAAAAGTGATTTATGCTTCTTCTGCCGCTACCTACGGCAACGGCCCCGTGCCCAATGTGGAAACTCAGCCTACACACCCGGAAAATGTGTACGGATTTTCCAAAGCTATTATGGACAATGTGGCCCGCCAATTTGCCGAAGAAAACCACGATATGACTATTATCGGGCTGCGCTATTTTAACGTGTACGGGCCCGGCGAGTATTACAAAGGCAAAATGGCCAGCATGATTTACCAGCTGTATTTGCAAATGAAACAAGGCAAGCGCCCGCGTGTGTTTAAAATGGGCGAGCAGCAACGCGATTTTGTATACGTAAAAGATATTGTTAAAATTAACTTGTGCGCGTTAAATAACGGCAAAGAAACCGGTGTGTATAACGCCGCTACCGGCATCCCGCGCAATTTTAACGAAATTATTGCGTGCCTCAACAAAGAAATGGGAACGAACTTGGAACCCGAGTATTTTGACAACCCCTACACGGCGTTCTTCCAAGTGAAAACGCAGGCCGACATTACTAAATCCACCGAGAAGTTGGGTTATACGCCCGACTATACGCTGGAAGCCGGGATTGCCGACTACGTGAAAATTTTGAAAGCGGAAAATAGATAACATGGAATCATTGCGGGATATCCGGCAAAATATCAAGGCCATTAAGTCCACCCAGCAGATCATGCAGACGATGAAGATGATCTCCAACGCGCGCATCCGCAAAGCGCAAGAGGCGATGCTCTGCGCGCGGCCGTTTGCTAAAAAAATGCTGGAAATGGTGGATGACTTGAAAGCCGATATTTTGGCCCTCCCGCAGCCAGACGACGGAAGCGAAAGCTGGGCCGGACGAATTTTTGTCAACCGCACCGGAAACCCGAATAAAGTGGGGCTGATTGTGATTACCGGCGACAAGGGGTTGACCGGTTCGTTTAACGCGGTCATTTTGCGCAGCGCGCTTGCGTTTTTGCGCGAGCACAAAGAAAAAGAAATTTTTATCTTTGCCATCGGCAAAAAAGGACGGGATTTTTTAAGCCGCCTTAAAATGCCTA
Source organism: uncultured Elusimicrobium sp. (assembly GCA_947170005.1). Lineage (GTDB taxonomy): Bacteria > Elusimicrobiota > Elusimicrobia > Elusimicrobiales > Elusimicrobiaceae > Avelusimicrobium. Next base: position 9,632 of record CAMVRX010000012.1, on the reverse strand, counting down.
AATTACACATGACGTATGAGAGTGTGGGGATTTTCCCCAAAGTGTCTTACGTACATGCCGATTTGCTGGGCGACGCGGTGCTGAAAACTTTTTTGCAAGAAAAGTTGGGCAGCGTGACGCTGATTTACAATGATTTTAAGTCGCTAGCCAGTCAAACATTGGTGCAGGCCCAATGGCTGCCGTTTGATTTTGAGCAAATCCAACAGGAAAAAGAAGTCAGCGATTTTGAATTTGAGCCGGGGATGCTGGATATTTTTAAGCTTTTAGTGCCGCGGCTGTTAAAAGCCAATTTGTACCGGATTTTGTTGGAATCCCAGGCGGCCAATTTGGCTGCCACCATGAACGCGATGGATGCGGCCAGCAAAAATGCGGGCGAAATAGTGAGTGCGTTGGGCATTAAGTTAAACAAGGTGCGCCAGACCGGCATTACCAACGAGATTTTAGATATTGTCAACGGGGCAGAGGCCCTCAACCAGTAGAGGAAATTATGATGCAAACCGGAAAAGTGATTCAAATTATCGGCGCGGCAGTGGATATTGCGTTTACGCAAGACCATTTGCCCGCGATTGAAAACGCCGTGGAAATAGACATGGACGGCGGCCAAAAAATTGTAGCCGAAGTAGCCCAGCAAATGGGCGACGGTGTGGTGCGGTGTGTGGCGTTGGAAAGCACCGACGGGCTGCAACGCGGGGCCAAAGCCGTGGATACCGGGGCCCCCTTAACGGTGCCCGTGGGGGAGAAGTGCTTGGGCCGTTTGCTTAACGTGCTGGGTAAACCGCAAGACCATAAAGGCGACATTGCGGCCGCGATGACGATGCCGATTCACCGCCCGGCCCCCAGCTTAGAGGACCAAAACCCTACGCCGGAGATTTTTGAAACCGGGATTAAAGTGATTGACTTGATTGCCCCGTATATGAAAGGCGGAAAGGTGGGGCTGTTTGGCGGGGCCGGCGTAGGCAAAACCGTTTTAATTATGGAGCTGATCAACAACGTGGCGCGCGAACACCACGGAAGCTCCGTCTTTGGCGGAGTGGGCGAACGCAGCCGCGAAGGAAACGACCTTATGCTGGAAATGAGCGAGAGCAAACTTTCCGACGGGTCTACCGTTTTGGATAAAACCGTGCTGGTGTACGGGCAGATGAACGAACCGCCCGGCGCGCGTGCCAAAGTGGCTTTAACGGCGCTTACGCAAGCGGAGTATTTCCGCGATGTAAAAGGGCAAGACGTGCTGCTGTTTTTGGATAATATTTTCCGCTTTGTGCTGGCCAATAGCGAAGTGTCGGCCCTCTTGGGGCGTATGCCTTCGGCCGTGGGGTATCAGCCGACTTTAAACACCGAAATCGGTACGCTGCAAGAGCGTATTACGTCCACGAAAAAGGGCGCGATTACGTCCATTCAAGCGGTATATGTGCCCGCCGATGACTTGACCGACCCCGGGGTGGCCGCGACGTTTACGCACTTGGATTCTACCTCGGTGCTGGACCGCCAAATTGCCAGCTTGGGAATTTATCCGGCGGTGGACCCGCTGGCCTCTACCTCGCGCATTTTGGACCCGCGCATTTTGGGGGAGGAACACTACAACGTGGCGCAGAGTGTGCGCCAAGTGTTGCAAAAATATAAGGATTTGCAAGATATTATTGCTATTTTGGGGATGGATGAACTGAGCGACGAGGACAAGAAAACCGTGGCCCGTGCGCGGCGCATCCAAAAGTTTTTGTCGCAGCCGTTTAGCGTGGCGGAACAGTTTACGGGGCACCCCGGCAAATATGTTAAACTGGCCGATACGATTAAAGCGTTCAAAGGCATTGTGGCCGGCGAGTATGACCATATCCCGGAGTCTTGTTTCTATATGTGCGGCGGGATAGAGGACGTGCTGGCTGCCTACGAAAAAGTAAAGGATAAAGAATGATGCCTGGTAAAAAACTGACCCTCAATTTAATTACGCCCGAGAAACAGCTTATCCAAGACAAGCCGGTGGATATGGTGATTTTGCCGGCGCTGTTGGGGGAGATGGGTATTTTGCCCGGACATGTCAAAACGATTGTGCAGCTGGGCATGGGGTCGCTACGTTATAAAGCGGACGGAAAAGAGGAAGAATTTGCCGCGCTGGGCGGATTTGTGGAAGTATTAAACGACGTGGTAAATGTGTTTGCCGAGAGTGCTGCGTTGGCCGGAGAAATTGACGAGGAAAAAGAAAAACAACGCATTAAGGCGCTTAAAGAAAGTTTGTCGCGCAAAGATGCGGATATTGATTTTGAACTGGCCGAAATGGAAATTAAGCAAGCCATTGCGCGTATGAAAGTGAAAAAGAAACACCTTTAGGGGGGAACAATGAAAATAATCGTTAGAGTATTGTTGGTGGCGGTGTTGGGATTTGCAATTTACAAGGGGTACTATGTGGTTCAGCGGGAGCTAATCAATATGCGGCTGGAGGCGGTAGAGTCCACCTGTAACCCGGTGCCGCGGGAGAATACCCCCGAAATGATAGAGCTGAAAAAACAGCTGTGCATCCTGGCGGAACAGCAGAATTTGCAGCTGCGCAAAGCGGCCCGCGCCAGTAAAACAGACAAAGAATTTAGCGAAAAAGTGCAAGCGTTGACGAACCAGTGGGCCAAAGAGGACAAAGAGAGCAAGCTGTTTGCGCAGTATAAGGCGCGCAAACAACAGCGGGAAAATGAGTAAGGAAACCTGCCTTACAACGGTAGAAACTTTATAGATAACCCTCCTTCCCCGCCTAACGGCGGTACTTCCCCCACACAGGGGGGAAGATGACAGCAACGGCAATTCTGCGCGATACCAGTTTGGGCGCACAAACCGCAAAAACAAATGATTTTTGCGGTTTGTTGCTTACTAGCGATACAATTTTTCAAAACCGGGCCATTTTGACGTGACTTGCCACTCGACGTAGCGCTGCTACGTCTTCGGGCAACTTTTCCCGCCAAACTGACCTCGATTTTGAAAAATCATCTTATCCTCTATTTTACCTTGTACTTGGGGGAAGAACCGGGTGCTGAACAAGTTGGGCAAAATAGCGGGCACAAGCAAAAAGTTTGTGCCCGGATTTCTAATCGAACTGGGAGGGGTATTTAATGTTAATTTAAAAAACAGCTATCTTCCCCACACAGAGAAGCACAAAAAGATTCAGTATCATCTACGCATTGGATTTCTTGAGGAGTACTACTGGATGGTTCTATGTCTAAATGGTAGGCGATTTCCCCGTTTTTCTTTCGCAGCGCATGCCAGCCAACTCCGTCATCTGTTTCAAAGGACCAATCTTTTGTTTTTACACAAAGAGTTCTATATTCGCAATCTGAGCCGCTTTCTATTTCTCCAGGCAATTGTATGTCCATAGTTGCAAGGAGGTTCTCATCCTCTGAATCGAAAAAACATTTTTGATCGTCTTCCCCAAATTGCAACACGCATAACTGGTAGCCTTTGTAAATAGCATCCAAAAATACCCGGGCCTGTGCCACGCGGGATTTTTCTACGGCTTTTTGGTATTGCGGGACGGCCACGGCGGCTAAAATACCAATGATCAGTACCACCACTAAGAGCTCAATGAGGGTAAAGGCGGCGAGATGCCCCTTGGCCGGGGCATTGTCAGGCAGTGCCTGACCTACAACGGCGAACGGCAACCCCCTCACCTGGGCTTCGCCCATCCTCTCCCTCGAGGGGCGAGGTAGAAACAGGTACAACGGTGGCCTATTTACCTCCAGGGGCGAGGTAAAACAAGCTGCAGCTTTTATAACTTCGTTTTTATTTTGCATATACGTTCTCCTTATTAACGTCAGACTTACACCTGACCTACATTCAATTTTCTCTGCCTTGGAAAACGCATGCAAAAACGGCTACCATAGTTTGGTCAACATCACTCAACCGAAACCACACCAGCCGTGGTTTGTTATCTTGCGATAACAAACACTCGGTACAAAACAAGAGGGTTATAAGGCCTCCCATTTTGTACCTAAACAGCTGTTTTTAGAGTGATGTTGGGCTTTTAAAAGCCGATTTTGTAAATCCAAAAACAGATTAAATTGTATTTACATTGTACAAAAAACAAGAAAATTTGTATAATGTATTTGTTCAATTTATCTTATTTTTAGGCAAGAGTTAAACAAAATGGTAGCCAAAAATAGAAGTGTTTTAATCCTCGCGGCCGGTAAAGGCACGCGCATGAAATCTAACCTCCCCAAACCGCTCCACGCGGTGTGCGGGTTCCCTATATTAGCGCATATTTTAAAAGCAGCCCAGGCGTTAAACCCGGGCGCAATCGGCATTGTAATCGGCCACGGCGCACAGCAAGTTAAACAAACTGTTTTAGATAATAAGGCCGCTTGGGGTATTACCGCCCCGGTGGAATTTTTTGAACAAACCGAGTTGGCCGGGTCCGGCTCGGCCGTCAAAGCGGCGCTTCCTTTTTTACAAAAACAAGAGTCTGTATTAGTATTGGCCGGAGATACGCCTTTACTAAAAGCCCAAACGCTGGAAGAAATGTACCAAGCGTTTGAAAACGCTAAGGCCGGGGCGTTGGTGCTGGCTGTAAAAGTACCCAACCCCGCCGGGTACGGGCGCATTGTGCGCGGCGAAAATAACGATTTTAAGGCCATTGTGGAAGATGCCGACGCGGACGCGCAAACCAAAAAAATTGACGAAATCAACAGCGGGATGTATGTGTTTGACAGCCGCGCTTTGCAACAAGCCTTGGCTAAACTGACCCCGCAAGGGCCTAAGCACGAGTACTATTTAACCGATACGCTTTCTTTTATTAAGCAAGCCGGGCGGCCGGCGGTGGTGTTTACGTCAACCGATTATCAGCAAGCGCTGGGCGTGAACAGCCGGGTGCAACTGGCCGAAGCCGCGCAGATTATGCGCGCGCGCATTAACCAGTATCACATGGATAACGGCGTGACGCTCATTAACCCGCAAGATACGTATATTGATGCGGGGGTGGAAATTGGCGCGGACACGGTGATTGCATCGGGCTGCTATTTGCTGGGCAGCACCCAAATTGGCAACAACTGTACGTTGGAAAGCAGCGTGTATATTACAAATTCCACGATTGCCAATGACGTTACCCTAAAATTGGGTACCTATATTGAGGAAAGCGAAGTGGCGGAAAACTGCCAGCTGGGGCCGTATGCGCATTTGCGGCCGAAATCGGTCCTGAAAAAAGGGGCCAAAGTAGGGAATTTTTCGGAAATTAAAAAGGCCGTCATCGGCGAAGGTTCCAAGGTGAACCATTTGAGCTATATTGGCGACACGCAAATGGGCGCCGGGGTAAATGTAGGCGCGGGAACTATTACGTGTAACTACGACGGAAAAAACAAACACACCACGGTCATTGGGGACCATGTGTTTGTAGGGTCTAACGTGAATTTTGTGGCACCGGTAACGGTGCACGAGTATGCAAAAATCGGCGCGGGGTCAACCATTACCCACGAAGTTGCAGCCCGGGGGTTGGCAGTTGCCCGTTCGCGTCAGGTCGTTCTAGAAAATAAAGGTGTGAAAAAAAATGACTAAAAGCGTAAATGGCGACTTGCGTATCTTCTCCGGCAATGCAAATTTGCCGTTGGCCCAAAAAATTGCGGAACATTTAAATATGGAGCTGGGGAAACTGCACGTGCAGCGCTTTGCCGACGGCGAAGTGGATGTGCAGATTTTGGAGTCCGTGCGTGCGCACGACTGCTATATCATCCAGCCTACCTGCCCGCCCGTCAATGAAAACTTGATGGAACTGCTCATTATGATTGACGCGTTTAAACGCGCCAGCGCGGGCAAAATTACGGCTGTGATCCCGTATTTTGGCTATGCGCGTGCGGACCGCAAATCTTCGCCGCGTGTGCCGATTACCGCCAAGCTGGCTTCTAACCTAATTACGGAGGCCGGGGCTGACCGTATTATGGCCATTGATTTGCACGCCGGGCAAATCCAGGGGTTCTTTGATATCCCTGTGGACCACTTGCGTGCGCGCAAGGTGTTTTTGGAGTATTTCCAGGATTTTAAGCGGGAAGATTTAGTAGTGATTTCCCCGGATGTGGGCGGCGTGGAACGCGCCCGCAAATTTGCCGCTAAAATGGATGCGGGATTGGTGATTATTGATAAACGCCGCCCCAAACCCAACGAGGCGGTAGTCTATAACGTCATTGGCGACGTGAAAGACAAAGTGTGTATCATTTTTGATGATATTGTAGATACGGCGGGGACGTTGACCACCGTAGCCAATAAAATTAAAGAACAGGGTGCGCGCGAAATTTACGCCGTGTGTGCCCATGGGCTGCTTTCGCGCAATGCGCTGGAAAAGGTCAATAACAGCGATATTAAAAAGCTGATTATTACCGATTCTTTGCCGGTGCGGGACTTGGGGCCGAAAGTGGAAACGCTGTCTGTGGCGCATATTTTGGCAGACGCGATCCAACGTAACCACGATGGACAATCCATCAGTGGGATGTTTAACTAATTTCAAATAACTTGGAGGAAAGTAACGATGGAAAAAGTAACAATTAACGCCGCCGCCCGCGAAGGCATTGGCGTAAAAGGGGCTCTATCCAAAATCAGAGCCGAAAAAAATGTGCCGGCCGTTGTCTACGGCGGACACAAAGAACCTGTTAGCGTAACCGTAAGCATGAAGGATTTGGAAAAAATCATTAAAGCCGGTAAAAATACGTTAGTAGAAGTAACCTTGAACGGAGCTAAAGAATTGGCGCTCGTGAAAGAAGTGCAATACCACGCCGTAACCGATAAACCCATTCACGCCGACTTTCAACGCGTAAGCATGAAAGACAAAATGGACGTGGTGGTGCCGATCCGCTTGGAAGGTACGTCGGCCGATATTGCCCAATACGGCGCGATTGTGGAACACATCTTGCGCGAAATTGAAGTACGCGCTTTGGTGAGTGCCATCCCGCACGAAATTGTGGTAGATATCACGCCCATGACTATCAACAAAGGGATTGTGGCCGGCGATATTAAATTGCCCGAAGGGGTGGAACTGAAAACCGACGCGCAAGCCCCGGTGGTGCACTTGGCGATTCCGAAAGATGAAGAAACGCCTGCTCCTGCTGCGGCCGCTGCTGACGGTGCCGCTGCCCAGCCGGAAAGCTCGTCCACCAAAGGTAAGAAAGACGAAGAAGGCAACCTTACCAAAGGGACCGAAGCGGCTAAAAAATAAGCTATGCAATACCTCCTGGTTGGCCTGGGAAACCCCGGCCCTGAGTACGAGCGCACACGACACAATGCCGGTTTTAGGATTGTGGACGGCGCGGCCAGTAAGTGGGGAGTGGAGTGGAAACCCTGGCAAAAACTGGGAGTGTACGGCAAAGCAAACGTGGCAGGGCGTGAGGTGTTTTTGTTAAAGCCCCACACGTATATGAATCTATCGGGTCAGGCTGTGAGCAGCCTGGCCCGGTTTTATAAAATCCCGCCGCAGCGGGTGGTGGTATGTTTTGATGATGTGTCTTTGAACGTGGGCAAACTGCGGCTGCGCGGCAGCGGTTCGGCCGGCGGCCAAAAAGGGATGAAACACATTATTGAGCAGTTGGGCACCGATAAAATTGCCCGGTTGCGGCTGGGCATTGGGCCCAAGCCCGAGAAATTTGATTTAGTGGATTATGTCCTCGGTAAATTTTCCCGCGAAGATGAGAAATTGTTGGAGCCTGCCTTAGAGCGCGCGGTCTTGGCGCTTGAGTGTTACTTCAAAGACGGCCTGGAACGGGCTATGAATGGGTTTAATTAAAATTTTGTCTTTTAAAAAACAGGGGGCTGCCCGGGTGTAAGGGGCAGCTGTTTTTTTGATATAATGTAACTACAATTTAATCTGTTTTTGAAAGCGTATTTGGATACGCAGAACCTTGCAAAAGGTCTCTTAAGGGTTCAAAAACAGCTGTTTGAGGTGCAAAATGGAGGAACTTATAATCCCTTTGTTTTGTACCGAATGTTTCCTAGGAATAGGAAACTACGGCTGTTTGTATTGGGATCCCCTTAAGAGCTCAATAAAAATAGCCGTTTTTGCATGGGTTCTCTTAGGCAGATAAATTGAAAAATAAAACCAAGGAGAATAACATGAAAAAAGAACGAGTAAACGAAAAAGATGGCACCTGCGCTTTCCAAAGAGGAGAATGCTTATGGACACCCCCTCACCTGGGCTTCGCCCATCCTCTCCCTCCAGGGGCGAGGGAAACGGCAACCCAGCACCTTCAGGGGAGAGGTAGACAACAGGCATTTACGCTAATAGAATTATTAGTGGTGGTGCTGATTATTGGGATATTGGCCGCCGTGGCGTTGCCGCAATACCAAAAAGCGGTGGAAAAAAGCCGGATCAGTGAGGCACGTGTGGTGCTGGATACGATGCGCAAAAATTACCAGCTGTGTGTATTGGAGTACGGGGAACCAAATGTTGGAGATGGATGTAACTATAGTCAAATGATCCTGAATCATTTAACGATTGATTTACCCGGCGAATTAGAAACTGATTTTGATAATTGTCCAACCAGAGCGAGTGCGTGTTTTAAAACAAAAGACTGGGTTTATGACACGGATATGCACACGGTGTTCTATGCAAACCGTATGATTAACGATACAAATGTATATGATTTGGAAATAGATTATAATGACGGAAGTATCACTTGCTATAATGAAGATACCTCCACACGGGATTATTGCCAAATGTTATGCGGTGGGAATGAGTGTACTTTGTAGTTTGTTTAGATAAATAAGTATCCCCCGGCTATGCCGGGGGATACTTACTGAGTACAAAACACGCTATTTGTTTCGCTTTTGATACTTGATGCTAAGTTGCTGTTGATATTTGTGATCGGCCGGGAAATGTTGTAACCGGATTACGATATCTTCCGCAGAGGTCTTTTTCCATTGGGCTTGCACATCACAAAAGTTTTTTTCTTTTGTGCAAGAAAAACTATATTTCCACCGGCTGGTGCTGGGGTTTTTCATGGAGATCGCCTTAAAATCATTTTGTGCGGGCCACTGTTGGTTGTTGATATGATAATCTTGCACATGATTGGCGATTTCTTTCAAAGTAAGTTTCGCTTGGCGCGCTTCGTCTTGAGAAAGAATTGTATGGGAACACCCTATACCTAATAAAGCAACAACGACTAGAAAACTGAATTTTTTCATAAAGCTCTCCTCTTAGAAAAGTATATTTTATTTTGTTTCAAAGGCCATGCAACAGTTGCCCAGCATACACTTATTGCAGTTGCATAAGCTTTGTGCCACGCGCAGGCCGGCTAGCAGTTTGCGGGCAAAGTCCGTGAGTGTCGGGTCGCGCGCGCCGAGGACCAGTAAAATATCCCCCGGCTTGGCGGCGGCGGCCATTTGGGCTAAAATACGCTCGCGGCAAGCTTCGTAAGATACGTTTACGCCGCGTTTTTTGAGCCCGTCATACACGGTTTTGCACGTAATGCCTTCGGGGATTGTGCCGCCGGGGTAATACACTTCGGTCAGCCACAGGTGATCGTCCGGGCCGATACTTTTGGCAAAACTATCTACAAATTCTTGTGTTAAAAGCTTAATGGACGTAAACGCGTGCGGTTGGTAAAACGCAAGCACACGTTTGCCGCGCAGGTGCGCCGCGGCAATGGTGGCGGCCAGTTTGTGCGGGTTGTGGGCAAAATCGTCCA
>CAMVRX010000011.1 GCA_947170005.1 uncultured Elusimicrobium sp. | reverse complement strand
CGGCCCGACGCTGGGCGAAGACTCTATTAAATCGGGTCTGTCGGCTTCCGGCATCGCGTTTGTAATCATCTTGCTCTTTATGCTCGTTTATTACAAAGCCGCCGGGTTTATCGCCGACGTTGCCTTGGTGCTTAACTTCATTTTGACCGTAGCCGTGATGAGCTATTTCTCGGCCACGCTTACGCTGCCCGGTATCGCGGGTATGATTTTGTCCTTAGCCATGGCCATTGATGCCAACGTACTGATTATTGAACGTATGCGCGAAGAAAAACGCGCCGGCAAACCGGTGTACGAAATCATCAGCCTAGGTTATGATAAAGCCTGGAGCGCTATTTTTGACTCCAACATTACCACCATTATCGTGGGTGCGTGTCTGTTGCAATTTGGCACCGGGCCCGTCAAAGGATTTGCGGTAACCTTGATTATCGGGTTACTGGTCAGCTTGTTTACGGCCGTGTTTGTCACGCGCGCGATTTACGAGCTTATTTTAACTTCTAACACCAAGGAGATCAGCTTATGATGAACCTGTTACCTAAAACACACATTGATTTCCTTAAATATAGAAAAGTATATTTCTCGCTATTCGGGCTACTCTTGGTAGTGGGATGTATCTGCTTTTTTACCAAAGGATTTAATATGGGCATTGACTTTACCGGCGGCACGATGGTGCAGGTAAAGTTCAACGCTCCGGTGGAAATGGAACAAATCCGCGCGGCGCTTAGCACCACGGGTGCCAACTCCGAGCTGCAATCGTTTGGCGACAATTCCTACGCCATTAGCGAAAAAAGCACCGGGGCCGAAGTAGGCGTGGTGCAAGGGCGCATTACCCACGCGCTGGACTCGTTAAACGTGCCCTACACCGTGCTGCAGACCAACTCCGTGGGTCCGGCGGTCGGCTCGGATATGACCGAACGCGCCTTGTGGTCCATTTTGCTGTCCATGGTGTTTATCATCATTTACGTGGCGTTTCGCTTCAGCAACATTTTGTGGGGTATTTCGGGGGTGGTTGCCCTGTTCCACGATTTGTTCTTAATGGCAGTTGCGTTCTCTATTACGCAGCGCGAAATTGACCTGGTGGTGGTGGCGGCGTTCCTGACGGTGGCCGGGTTCTCCATTAACGACACCATCGTCATTTTTGACCGCATGCGCGAAAACGTACGTCTGCACCCCAAAATCAGCTTTGGGGACCTCATCAACCTGTCTATTAACGAGACGCTTTCCCGTACCATTATTACCACGCTCACGGTGCTCTTTGCACTCCTCGTATTGTATTTCTTTGGCGGGGAAGTAATTAACTCGTTTGCGTTTGCTATGCTCATTGGTTGTATCTCGGGCGTGTACAGCACCATTGCGCTCACCACTCCCTTAGTGTATACCTGGAGCCATGGCCAGTACCATGACGGCAGCGACAAACCGGCTAAGAAAGTAAACGAAGCCGAACAAGCCGCCGCCGCTTACTATGCGGCCAAACGGATGGTGCGCAACTCCGACGGGAATTCCCGCCGCCGCCCGCGCCGCAAACATAATTAGTTGTTTTGAAACGGAGCCCCGCCTTGGGGCTCCGTTACTGTTTACAAAGGGGGCTTTCATACCAGGCCCGGTTTGCAAGCAGTTTAACACATAAACATATGCGCAAAATAAAACGCTTTAAAATTACGTCGCGCGAACGCGAAATCCGCAACCGTTTGTTGCGGGAGTTGCCACTCTTGCGCCGGGCCGGGTTCCAAAGCCAGCCCGAGGTATCTGCGTTTATTTTGGATATTTTCAAACAAATTGACCCCGGCGTGGTGTACGAATTTAACCAAGACGCTCATTGGGAACTGGACGACCAAAGCGTTCTGCATAAAGAAATGTTTTCCGCTTGCGCCGTTACCTTGGGCGGGAAATTGGATGCTTACTTGGCGGCCCTTCCCAACGACGATAAACGCACCGCCGCCGTTACGGTTATTTTGGAATTTTTAAAAACCGCCGTTTTATTTGTGGCCGATTTAATTAAAGAGCAAGCCCAAAAAGAAGAGTGCGAAACTTTGGAGCTGCAATTTGTCTACTTGCCGCCGTTTGGGGCGGCAGGCGCTCCTAAAATGCTGCGCGAGGGCCAACGCCTGGATAAAACAGTGGCGGACAAGGCCCTGCCCCAAATTTTGCCGCACCTCAATGCCGAAAAAATTGAGGTGTCTTTGGCCCCGGACGGGCAATTATGTCCTCCCTACACCGTGGTATTTTTTGTACCGTGGCAAAAAGCCAAAAAGAAAGGAAAAAAATAATGCATCACGAAGAAAAAAAACCGTTTTCCTGGAAACATGCCCTGGGTTCCACACTGGCCTGGTGGTACACCGTGCTCTTAGGCTGGACGACCCGCATTTATTGGTTTAAGACGGACGAAGCCCGCACGCTGGAAGAACAAGGCAAAGGCATCATTTACGCCGCATGGCACAACCAACAACTTTTTTTATTGTACCCCTACAAAGGGCAAAAAATTGCACCCTTAATCAGCCAATCTTCCGACGGGGAATATATCGCCCGCGTGTTGCCGCATTTTGGGATGGAAGCCGTACGCGGCTCCACTACCCGCGGCGGGGCGCGTGCACTTATTAAACTGCTGCAAGCGGCGCGCAAGGGCTACCGCCCCATGCTCACGCCCGACGGCCCGCGCGGCCCGATTTACACCGTGCAACCCGGCATTTTGTTTTTAGCTAAAAAACTCGGCTGGCCGATTATCCCGGTGGGCACGGCGTTGTCGCACAAATTTAAAGCGGGCTCTTGGGATAAAATGCGTGTGCCGCTTCCCTTTGGCAAAACGGCACTGACCTACGGCAAAGCAATATGGGTCAAAAGTGAAGAAGATTTCCCCCGCGCCGCTAAAGAACTGCAAGCCGAGCTCAACCGCTGCAGCGACAAGAGCGAAATGTTTTGCAACAAAGTACATTTTGACAGCACACAAGGGTAAAAGTTTATTATATTTTAATAAACCCGATAATACATAATCCCAGAATTTTTATGTGCTTTTTTCTCTCCACTTGTATTAAGACTTTTGCAGATATCTTCCGCTAATTCAGTCTTGGAGCTACAATCTGCAGTCCAACTATACGGTATACAATATATTTCCCCTGATTCTAAATTATTTACTGTATCCACAAAACTATAGCCAAAAGAATTAAAAAATGGTAAATCAGGATTACAACTATCCGCCGTACATTGCCCACTTGCTATACAAGAATATACATAGGAATTATATTGGTTTTTATCTGCTTGGGCATGCCCTGATGCCTGTTTTTCACTTGGAATATCTATATCAAGATTCGAAATCTCTCCAGTATAAGTTTGATTGGCTAAATAATATACTTCCTGTGCATTCATTAAACTCTTTAACATAGTCAATGCTTCAGTAGCGCGGGCTTTAGCCACGGCTTTTTGATACTGTGGCACGGCCACCGCCGCCAAAATACCAATGATTAACACTACCACCAACAACTCAATAAGCGTAAAACCCCGCACGCTGTTTACTTCGCCCCTGGAGGGAGAAGATGCCCGGAGGGCAGATGAGGGGGTGTTTAATAAAGCTACAACCTTGTTATCTTTCATTTTATTTTCTCCTGTGTACGACATAATCCCAAGATATCAAAAAAAAAAAACAAGTCAAGCCCGGTAATATAAGGTATAAAGGAAAGGGACCAAAAAGGGCACAAAAACCCCCGGGCTTCTACACCCGGGGGTTTATCTGTTTAAGCGAGGCAACAATTAGTTTTTGTTAGAAGTACTGGTTGTTTTCCGGTTTTGCATAAAACTGTCACAAAATCCGTCCAACGTACCCGAAGAACATCTCCACTCCGAGGTAACATCCATTCCACTTTTTGTAATGGTTAAGTTTACAGCATACAAGGCATTATCGCTGGGCGGATAACTTGTTTCATTATCCCCGCGGCTTGCCCCAAAGCTAACCACATTGGTCATGCAATTTTCGTTGAAATACGCAAAATGTTTCCCTTTCCAAACGTGGTTGCCCAAACTGGTTAACCCCAGTTTTTTGTACCACACATCACAAATAGCCTTATCTTCCGGAGCCTCTAAGGTTTTCTCCAAAAATGCCATACGGGCCATCTTATTGATGTAATCCCCTACCACGTACACCTCGGCCGATTTGGCACGTTCCACGGCTTTGCGGTACTGCGGCAACGCCACGGCCGCCAAAATGCCGATAATAATCACAACCACCATCAGTTCAATAAGCGTAAAGCCTTTTTTCATGTTGTTCTCCTTATGTATTATTTTCTTTATTGTAGCATAATTTTTAGCGCGTTGAGCGGCGTTTGGGCCGGGCCGTTTTTGAAGCTTTCTTTTTGAGAGGCTGCTTTTTGCCCGCACTTTTAATGGCCGCGCCCGTTTTTTTCTTCTCTTTAGCCGCAAATCCTTTCCAGCCTTCCAACGCCAGGGGGAGCACCTCGTCCATGTGTTTAACGGGGATAAGCGTCATCTCTTTACGTACCCGCTCAGGTATTTCGCTTACGTCTTTTTGGTTGGTGTGCGGGTACAAAATGGTTTTGACCCCTTCGCGGTAGGCAGCCAAAAATTTCTCTTTAATCCCCCCCACGGGCAAAATGCGGCCGGTAATGGTTACTTCGCCAGTCATCGCCAGTTTCTTTTTAACGGGTCTCCCGGTGAGCAAGCTCACCAGTGCCGTTGTAATCACGCCGCCTGCGGAAGGGCCGTCTTTGGGGATGGCCCCTTCGGGGAAGTGGATGTGAAAATCGGTCTTGGCAAAATCTACGTCTTTACCATAACCGCGGCTTTGCGCATACGTTAGGGCTGCGCGGACCGATTCCTTCATCACGTCTCCCAGCATCCCGGTTAAAATAAGCGCCCCTTTGCCCGGCAGTTTGGTAGCTTCGATGGTAAGCGTTTCCCCGCCCACACTCGTCCACGCCAGGCCGGTGGCAATACCTACACCGTTGTCCTCCGTAGCAAAGTTGGAATATTTGGGCACGCCTAAAAACTCGTGCAAATTGGCCTTAGTTACATGCACTTTTTTGGCGCCCTCCACCATTTTTTTGGCCGCTTTGCGACATAATGAGCCGATTTCGCGCTCCAAGTTACGTACCCCGGCCTCGCGCACATAATCGCGCATGAGGCAGGCCACGGCCTCTTTGTCAATTTCCAACTGGCCCTTTTTCAGCCCGTGCATTTTCATTTGTTTGGGTAACAAGTAATTTTTCACAATGTCGTGCTTTTCATACTCGGTATATCCGTCAAAATCAATCACTTCCAAGCGGTCGCGCAAGGTGACCGGGATAGATGAGAGCGAGTTGGCCGTTGTAATAAACATGACGTTGGACACATCAAACGGCACATCTAAAAAGTGGTCCGTAAATTCTTTATTTTGCTCGGGGTCCAGCAGTTCCAACAGGGCTGCGGCCGGGTCGCCGCGCCAGTCGGACCCCATTTTATCAATTTCGTCGAGCAAAAACACCGGGTTGGAGCTTTTAGCCTTGCTGATACCCTGAATGATACGCCCGGGCATCGAGCCAATGTAAGTACGACGGTGGCCGCGGATTTCGCTTTCGTCGCGCACGCCGCCCAGGCTCATACGTACAAATTTGCGCCCAATAGCCCGCGCGATAGACTTAGCAAGCGACGTCTTCCCCACCCCCGGTGCTCCGGCAAAGCACAGCACCGGCCCGCGCAAGGAGCCTGTCAGCTTATTAACAGCCAGATATTCCAGCACGCGTTCTTTGGGTTTACTCAAACCAAAGTGGTCCTCGTCCAAAATTTTGCGGGCTTTTTTGAGGTCCAACACATCCTTGGTGGTGGTATTCCACGGCATATTAAGCAGCCAATCCAAGTACGTCCGCGCCACCGTGGCCTCCGGCGAGAACGGCTGCATTTTAGCCAGCCGGTCAATTTCCTTTTTGGCCTCCTCGGCGGCGTGGGGCGGCAAACCGTTTTTCTTAATTTTAGCGCGCATGGCGTCCAGCTCTTTTTGGAAGTCATCCTTTTGGCTTAGTTCCTTTTGGATGGCTTTCATTTGCTCATTTAAGTAGTACTCTTTTTGGTTTTTGTCCATCTGCGCGCGGACTTTATTATGGATTTTATTTTCAATATCGATAATTTGAATTTCGGCGGTAATAAGTTTTAAAATTTTCTCCAAACGCGCCGTAATGTTGACTGCCTCCAAAATTTCCTGGCGCTGCGCCGTTTTGACAAGCATATTGGACGCAATGGTATCGGCCAGTTTAGCCGGGTCGGTAATTTGGCGAAGGAAAGAAACGCCTTCCACCGCCACCCGGTGCGAAATACGGGCGTAGTGGTCAAATTCATCCAATACTTGGCGCATTAAGGCTTGCACCACGGGGGAATTGTCTTCTTCTTCCTCAATATATTCCACTTGGGCAAACCAGGCATTTTCACCGGGATTGATGTCTAATTTATGCACGCGCGCCCGGGCCAAACCCTGTAAAAATACCTTTAAAGAACCCGTGGGCAAACGCAAATTTTGGCTGATTTGACAGATGACGCCAAAATGGTACAAATCGGACTCTTTGGGGTTGTCGTTTTCGGCCTCTTTTTGGGAAACAGCTAAAATGTAATTGCCGGGTGTACGCAAGGCATATTCCACGGCGTTGACGGATTTTTCCCGGTCTACGGAGAGCGGCAGACTCATCCCCGGAAACATCACCACATCCCGGATGGTTACCACCGGCACCGTAGTAGGCAGCGAAAGCGTTAACTTTTTAATTTCTTCCATATAAAATTCCCCCTGACAGATCAAACGTAAGCGCGGGTTTTTGCCTGTTTGAGACGGCAGCCCCGGCCGTAATAGTAGTATTGTAGCAAATTCTTTCAAAATTAGCAACTATTTTATTAGTGTGCTAATTATAACGCACCAAAAACCCCGGTCCTATAAGGCGGCCGGGGATTTAAATGAAGCTACTTGGTTTCAATTAGACCGTAACTGGCTACAGAACCGTTGTTATCCTGGCAGACCACTACGTTAAACGTGTGGTCTTCGTAGGCTCCTTTGGAAGTGCGGATTTCCAACGTGACCGCAAAGGAATTGCCCTCGGCATTTTGCCGGGCATCTTGAAAGGCACGTTTAGAGAGGTCTTCGTTACGTACTACTTCTTCAAAGAAATCCCGGCCCATCATATTTTCCATCCGCCGGCCTGTATAATTTAAAAGAGCCTGGTTAATAAACGTGATTTGATAATCCAAATCAAACATCACCGCGGGCTGACCTACATACTCCATGGTGCGCGCTAACGCACGGGAAGCTTCGCTAAGCATCTTGCCGGTTTGGCGCACCTCTATGCGCAGGCTCAATAACCGCGCCAACAGTCCCATGAGTTCCTCGGCTCCCGGTTCAAACGCTTTGCGCGAAGTTTTAGAGGCAAAACACAACGCCCCCATTACTTTCCCCCCTACAAAGAGCGGAGCTGCCGCCAATGACTTGAGCCCTTTGCTCTGGTGAATACAAAAATGGCAAGAAGCAACCGACAAATCCGGCCATAAAAGCACATTACCGTCCGTTACGCCGTATAAACATTCCTCTACCCCAAAAGAGCTCATGCGCGTAATGCCTACATCATTTGCGCTTACATAGAGGATATGGCTTTCCAATCCGCGGCCTTCCCCCGCAAAGCGCAGTACAAACCCTACATCTGCGTGGAAAGATTTGAGCCCAAATTCCAAGATTTTATCTACTTGCTGGGTCATGGAAAGCCCCGGCGTACTGATAATTTGGTAAAGCTCATGCACTTGCTCTTGGTGCGTATGCCCCTGGGAAATATCTTTAAGCCACCAAATGGTTTCTTCCCGGCCGGCAATAGGCGTAATGGTTACCTCAAAGAAATGAGTCTGTTTGTCTATACTCCACTCCAAATCAAAGCGGGAAGTAAGGTTCATAGACAACGCTTCCTTTAACGCCAAAACCGCTTTTTGGGCATTTTCTTTCTTCCAACACTGCGCGGGTGTTTTGCCCAAGCAAACTTCCGTCGCTTGCGTTTGCGGGAAATAAGGCAAGTTGGAATATACTTCCAGCACTTTTCCGCGGCTGTCGGTTTTCAAATACATCCCCGGCAAGACCGAGCGGACCGTGCGCAATTCTTGGGCCTCTTTGGACTGCCGGCCCCAAGTTTCTTGCTCGGCCGATAAATCCCGCAGCACCGCCAAGACAGCTGGTTCCCCGGGCAAATCCAACACGGTTAACGACAGCTGTGCTTCAAAGGTACTTTCATCCTTGCAGCGCACCAGGCAGGTAAATACAGCTTTGCCTTGCTTTGCCAATTCTTTTTGAGCTTGAGACAAACACTGCGCCACGGTTTGCTTTTTCGTCCCCACCAGTAAGTCTTTGAGTTGCATACGGGTGAGTTCATCTTGGCTAAAACCTACCTTTTGAGCGAGGTGCTGGCTGACATTATCGATGTTCCCCAAACGCCCTTTAGGAAACAGGACGGAAAAGACAATTCCGTTCGTAGATTCCAGCAACGCATTGAGCTGGGCGGAGCGCTCCTCCAACACTTTTACCAGTTGCAGGTGCCCGGTCCGGTTGCGCAGCACAAACAGGTAACGGCCGTCCTCTTTAATGCCGGTTAAACGCACAGACACTTTTTCCAGCCCGCTGGCGGGATTAATAAAGTAATCGCGGTTGGATAACACCCCCGTCTCGGCCAGTCCGTGTAAATCGGCCTCAAATTGCGCACGGGATTCGTCATCTACAAGGCTTGAAATCGACTGTCCCAAGAGTTCTGTTTCACTCAGTTGGCACAGCTCACAAAACAAAGCATTGCACGAGCGCATCTTAAAATCGGCGCTGCACAAGACATACGGTTCGCTATTGGGCAAAACGAGCATTTCCCGCGCCGCTTTTGCAGGCAATATGGCTTGCGTGGCGGGCGGCAACGGTTTGCGCAGCAACGCATGGTTCTCCCGTTTTTCGGCGGGTTTAGTTTTTTGCGGGGCAGAGGCCTTGCTCTCTTGCAAAGTAACAACGTAATCGCACCACACGGTGCCGTCTTTAGCAGTGCGTTTATTAAGCGGTACAAATTGCAAATGCAACCCAAGCGGTGCTTTTGACTCGTCAAACCGGCCCGGGAATTTGCGGGCAGCGCGTGCAAAGTCAAACCGGTAGTCCATCTGTGCTTCTTCCCCTTTGCCCAGTGCCCGGCGCACGGCCAACGTCAATGCCGGGCGAACATACACATTGCGGTAGAAGGTTTTGTCGCTCTCTTGTAAGTCAAACAGTTCCCGGGCCGCTTGGTTCATCAGGCTAATGCGCCCGTTACTGAGCAACACCAGCGAAGGCGTGGCCGATTTTTCAAAAGCCAGGCGGTAGCTTTCCCGTTCACGCACCAGTTCGCGGTGTTCCCGGTTCCAGGCCGTAATATCGCGCACGAAGCACAACACAATACGCCGCCCTAAATAGCGCGAAGCCACCGCGGCAAATTCTATTTCCACTTCCCTACCGTCTTTTTTGTGCCACTTCAGTTCAACGGGCTGTGTGGATCCTTCCGTTCCGGCCAGCACGGCATCGTATTTTTCTTTGAGTACGTCCTTGTAATCGTCCCCAGTCAGTTCGCCAAGGGGTTTGCCGGTTAATTCCTGCAGGTCATTATATCCTAAAATACGGCACAAAGAACGGTTGGCGTACATTACTTTTTGGTCTTCTGCCAACAAAATACCTTCCCGTGCATTCTCAATCAGTAGCGTATTTTTATCGCTGGCCTCGCGGATTTGTTTTTCCATGCGGGTTTTGGCCGTAATATCTTCCGATACTACAATCAAACAGTTGGGGGTACCGTCTTCGTGGAACACAGGCGTTTTAACGGTGTGCATAATTTTAACGCCCCCTTCCTGCGCGGTGGAAATAAGTTCTTGCGGGATGTTTTGTTCTTTTTTACTTTCAAATACTTTCAGGTCGCTCTCCCGTACAAATTCTTGCTGTTCTTTGTTAAGGTCCTTGCGGTAGGAAGTCTGGCCGATAACATCTGCCGATGTGCAACCAAATATTTCCTCACTCTTTTTATTCCACAGAATATAACGTCCGTCGTAACTCTTCACCGAGAGTGAAACCGGCAAGTTGTTAATGACCGCCTGGAGGAAGTTTTTAGCATCTATAATAGCTTGCTCTTGGGCTTTCTTTTCGGTAATATCTTCGGCCACGGTCAGTACCATAAACGGCTTGCCGTCTTTGTCAAACACGGGCGCTTTGACCAAATGCAAAATAATGTTTTGTCCGGTAAGCGTGGTATAACGCTCTTCGGGCAGGTCCATCACTTCCCCACTTTGGAAAATGGACTGTTCGCGCTTATCGTAAAAATCCGGTGCGTTGCCTTGCTGTTGCGAATTTTCATCCTCTCCGGGGAACAACTCATGCGCCCGGCGGTTGACGAACATAATTTTATCGTCTACGCCGCGGGCATAAATAGCAACCGGTACATTATCCAGCAACGTTTGCAGGAAGTTTTTCGTTTCCAGCAAGTCCTTTTCCTGGGCTTTGCGCTGCGTGATATCTTCCACCAGCGTAATGACAAATTTTTCGGCATCTTTGCTATTAGACACCGGCACTTTTACCATACGCAACAGCTTGGTGCTGCCGTCCCCGGTCACGTAAGGCTCTTCGGGAATATGTAAGGTTTCACCGCTCTCTAGCAACGCCCGTTCCCGCGCCAAAAATCCGCTTACCTGCTGTGGCGTTTCATGCGGCAGGGTGAAATTAGGCTGGTTCATGGCTTGCAAAGACACCGTACCAAACAAATCGGCACATTGCTGGTTGCGCAGCAACATCCGGCCGTCGGGCGTGCGGGCATACAACCCGATAGGTGCGTTTTGCACAATGGCCGATAAGAGCGAGTTGGCATGGCGGATTTCTTTTTCTTGTTTGAGTTTCTCGGTAATGTCCTCTACAATGGACAACACCAGCGGTTTGGGCCCCGCATCCATCAGCGGTACTTTGCGCAAATGCAAAATTTTCTTATTGCCTTGCGAATCGGTATATTCTTCTTCCGGGTAGTCTTTAATTTTCCCTTCGCGCAAAATTTCCTGTTCGCGCGAATGGTGCTTGTCCGTATCCTTTTTGGTTTGATAGGCGTGTGCTTTGGAGACGTTTTCTTCATTTTTTTCGTTGAGCACTTCCAAGCTTTGGCGGTTGTAAAAGGTGACCCGGTTGTCACAATCACGCGTGTAAAGCCCCAGGGGGACGTTATCTAACACCGCGCGCAGCAAATTGCGGTTTTGAAGTAAATCTTTCTCGTAAAAATAGCGCTGGGTAATATCTTCAAACAAGGTCAAAATCCGCACATCTTTACCGGCTGTTGCGGGTAAAAAAACTTTGCTTACCCGCACCACGGTTTCCTGTTCGTTTTTGTTTTTGTAGCTAAGTTGGACAGGCGGCTGGGACATTTGATCTTGCAGAATTTTATCATCCAAATGTTGCAACGAAGGTACCATTTCTTTGGGTAAAAAGGCATAAATTTCGTGTTGCAACGTGTCCGTTTGTGCGTAACCAAAAAGCTGCTCGGCCCGTTTGGACCACAACACACACTGCCCCGCCCCGTTTTGCACGGTTATCGCTGCTGGGCTGCCATCCACCACGGCGCGCAGGAACGCGTTATCAGCCGTAAGCTGTGTAAAATGCGGGATAGACTCCAACGTCAGCATCAAATACGGCGTGGAGGCCAAAAAGCTGGCACACGCTCCCACAAATACGGAATCGGCCTGGTCGTTGACCAACTCCAACACCACTTTGGCCGGAGGGTTGGACTGTGCCATGGAACGCAGTTTCTCCATCGTTAGGCCAAAACGGTCCACGTAGGAAGTATTAAGCACTTCTACCGATGTGCGCAGCAAACGCACGGCACTGGGGTTGGCAAACGTAATGCGCCCGGTAGCATCCACCAAAAGCAGTGCTAGCGGATATTGATTTAAAAAAGTGAGCATCTCCAAGGATAAATCCGTAATAGGTGCCGGTTCTTGAGAAGCAGAAAAAAACGAAAATAAACTTTTAGCCATAGACCCTCTCCAGCTCGTACGCGCCGCAGGTGCGCGGGCGAAACGCGAAATAAACGTATACGGATATATCTTAATAAATTAAGCGGCTGGGATGCAACGCAAAGAGAAAGGAGAGGCTTTTCTTATATTAACTATATTAGCATAAATTACATTTTTTGTCAAGGTTTTTTTGGACCTATTTTTAAAATTAGGTCCCTTTATTTGTACCGTGCCGCACAAAAAAGTAAAATATGAGTATCTTACTATAAAGGAGAAGATATCATGAAAAAAACTGTTTTACTGTGCACCTTAGGTGCTTTTTTACTGGCGGCGTGCACTACGCCGGGTAAACGGACGGCCATTGGGGCCGGGGCGGGCGCAGCCGTAGGCGCGGGCGCCGGGGCTCTTATTTCGCATGCCACGGGCGGCAAGGCCGGCACCGGGGCGATTATCGGCGGCTTGGCAGGGTTAGCCGCAGGCGGAGCGCTGGGCAATTACTATGACAAGCAAGCCAAAGAACTGGCTGCTATCGCCGATGTGGTCAAAGGGCCCAACGGCATCCAAGTATTTTTGAAAAACGACATTTTGTTTGACGTCAACAGCTCGGTATTATCTACCGACGCTATGCAAACCTTAAATGACCTCAACCGCGTGCTTAAAAAATACCCCAAAAACCGCATTGTGGTACAAGGGTTTACCGACTCCACCGGCACGGAAGAATATAACAAACAGCTCTCCCAACGCCGCGCACAAGCCGTGTACAACTACTTGCTGTCCAACGGTTTAAAGACGCTGAGCATTACTTACATTGGTTACGGGGAAGCAAACCCGGTAGCCTCTAACGACACGGAAGCGGGCCGCGCGCAAAACCGCCGCGTAGTGCTCTCCATTACCGCTAACGAAAAAGACATTCAGTAAGATTTAAGTTACTGAAAAGAACACCCCCGGCAAAGTAACTGCCGGGGGAGTTCTATATTAGATGTAATCTCCGCAAGCACCCTCTGAAAAAACACTACTTCCGTAATAACTGCTTAACAATTGACAAACCATTTGTTCATGTTGGGCTGAATCCCCAGCAACAGCACTTATTTCTTTATGTCCATCTTGAAAGACTTTCCATTCCACATTCAAGCTATCATCTTTGTCATAGTGATAATAAGTGTCAATATAAACGCCGTAATCGGAACAACCACATTCCGATATGTCAAACCTAAAATCCTGAGTGGTGTACTTGTCAGTACTCGGGTTATCCAAACCTGCAAAGGCATCAAAATTGCGGCAAACCTCCGTTTTAGCACAGCTATCCTCGTCATCGGAAATAGAACCTTCCAAATACGCCAAGTTGGCCTCTTTTTCCACCATATTCCAAATAGTGAAGGCTTGTGTCCAACGGCTTTTTTCCACCGCTTTCTGGTACTGCGGCACGGCAACGGCGGCCAAAATACCAATAATTAAAACAACCACCAACAGCTCAATGAGCGTAAAACCCCGCACATTGTTTACTTCGCCCCTGGAGGGAGAAGGTGGCCGAAGGCCGGATGAGGGGGTGTTTAATAGAGCTACAACCTTGTTACTTTTCATTTTATTTTCTCCTGTGTACGACATAATCCCAAGATATCAAAAAAAAAAAACAAGTCAAGCAAAATTTGGGGCACCGTTATTTTTAGATAGACAAACGCCCCGCAAATTTGCTATTTTGATACTATGCAAGCACAAGATAATTCCCGTCTAAAAGCGCTGTTCAAACTGATGGAAACGGAAACCGACCAATACGGCCCGCTGTTAAAGCAAGCCCTGGCCAGTGCCATCAAAGCCAACCCGGACGAAGTGCAACGCACCCTACAGGAAGAATTTTCCACCTCCGCCCCGCGCAACGTGCTGCGCATGTTGGAAGAAATTTGCTGGGACGATTTGGCACACGCTTTAGCTGTTTTTAATACCAAAATCAACCCGGATTTAGAAGACGGGCTGATGCTGCTTGCTAAGTTTACCTCCCCCACTACGGCCCGCGGGGATTTAAACGAACCCTTAGACGACCTGGCCCGCCAGTTGCGCCCGGCGCTCGTCAACGCGGCCAACTATACGGAAATTATCCAGCACTTAAAACACTTTATTTTTGACATGCAAGGCTTTCAACCCGTCCCCACCCTTACCGATATACGGGACTTGTCCTTCCCGCGCTTTTTAGTCCACAAAAAAGGTTCTTGTTTAACCTTGGCTTGCTTGTACGTATGCTTGGGCCAGCGCTTTGGGCTGGAAATGGACGTGGTGGACTTGGCCGGGCGGCTGCTGGTGTACATGCGCGATAGCAAAAATGATTTTTCTTACCTCATTGACCCTATGGACAACGGCAAAATGCTAACGGAAACCGATTGCCAGCAATACATTGAGTCGCGCGGGCTGCAAAAAGACGAAGCTTTGTTTACCCCCCTTTCCACACGGCTCATCGTGCGGCGCTTTATTGCCAATATGATTTTTATCCTAAACAAAGTACACGATGAACGCCGCCTGAAATATCTGCGCAGCTATTTGGAAATTATTAAAAATTAGGAGAGTGTATGAACTTCTATGTGTGCTTGATTATAGCCCTGGGGTGCTTTGTAGGGGAACTGTTTACGATGGAATTTTCCC
Organism: uncultured Elusimicrobium sp.; assembly: GCA_947170005.1. Taxonomy (GTDB): domain Bacteria; phylum Elusimicrobiota; class Elusimicrobia; order Elusimicrobiales; family Elusimicrobiaceae; genus Avelusimicrobium. The sequence continues at coordinate 5,689 of CAMVRX010000011.1, read as the reverse complement.
TAACCTGCCTGGGGATTGGGTTCTTGGGCGCAGCCGCAGCCGCTTGGCTGGGCGGCGCTTTGTGGGTGCAAGTGGCCGTATTTGCGGTGGTATCCGTGGTGTGCTGGCTGGGTGTGCGCCCGGCAGTACTCAAGCACTTGTACCACAAAAACAAAAACGTCAAAACACCCGCCGATGATGTTATCGGCAAACCCGCGTTGGTGGAAGTGAATATAGACCCCGTGCAAGAAACGGGCCGCGTGATCGTCGGCGGAGAAAGCTGGAAAGCCACCGCCGCCAAACCGCTTGCCAAGGGCACGCCGTGCGTGGTGGAAAAACTAAACGGCGTTACACTTTTTGTAAAAGAAAAATAAACTAAAGGAGAAAACTATGGAAGAAGCAGCCGGAGTCAGCTTGTTGTTTTTAGGTGTGTTTGCCTTTTTTATCATCGTGATGATTTTTAAAGGCATTGTGATTGTAAAAGAAGGGCAGCGGGTCATCATTGAACGCTTGGGAAAATTTGCCGATGTGCTTACCCCGGGGTTTAACTGGATTATCCCCATTTTGGATAAACCCCACCGCATGGAATGGCGCAGCAGCCGGGAATATGTGGACGTAAGCGGGCGTTCGCGCTCGGTCCCGTATACCGAATACCGCGACGTGGTAGATATGCGTGAAACCGTGTATGATTTCCCGCGCCAAAACGTAATCACGCGCGATAACGTAAGCATCCAAATTAACGCGCTTTTGTATTTCCAGGTAACCAACCCGCAAGATGCGGCGTATAAAGTGGAATCGTTACCGACGGCTATTGAAAAGCTCACGCAAACGACACTGCGCAACTTAATCGGCGAATTGGACCTGGACCAAACCTTAACTTCGCGCGAGACCATTAACTCTAAATTGCGCGACATTTTGGATGCGGCCACCGATAAATGGGGCGTAAAAGTAACCCGCGTGGAATTGCAAGACATTACTCCCCCCGCCGCCATTCAAGAAGCGATGGAAAAGCAGATGAAAGCCGAGCGCGACCGCCGCGCCATGGTAACCGAGGCCGAAGGTACCAAACGGGCCCAAATCTTAAAAGCCGAAGCCATCCGCGAGGCGGAAATCCAAAAGGCCGAAGGGTTTAAACGCGCCGCGATTTTGGAGGCCGAAGGACAAGCCGAGGCCAAAATCAAAGTGGCGCAAGCTGAGGCCGAAGCCGTTAAAATTGTAGCCAGCACCGTGGCGCAATCGTCCAATCCGGCCAGCTATATGATTTCCATGAAATACATTGAAGCGCTGGAAAAAATGACCGAGGGTAAAGATAATAAAATTATCTATATGCCTTATGAAGCCTCCAATGTACTGGGTGCCGTAGCCGCGATTAAAGACTTAACCGGCGGCGTCCCCGCAGCTAAGTAAAAGGCCTTTATCAAACACAAACCCCCGGGCTTAGCCGGGGGTTTTTTGATGGGGAAATTTTGATTTTATTCTTCCTCTTCGCTATCTTCCAAAAGGCCCAACGAATCGCACATATCTTTATTCTTTTGGTCATCTCCGGCGCAGCGCAGCGAAAATGCCTTCCCTCCTACGCGCGTATCGTACGGGTTCCAAATTTTGTAAGAGTAATCCCCGCCGTGAATACGCGTAGCCAGCACCCCTTTGCATCCGTCCGTACCGGGTATTTCGGCCGTATTTGCGTTATTTAATTCAAATTTGAAATTTTTGGTACAAACCACTGTCTTTGCAGCAGTACCGCCGGGGCAAGCCGTCCCCTTAGGCATGGAAACAGCCAATTTGCTGAATGTCAACGTAGCGCAATTTAGTTCTTGTTTTTCCTCAAAATAGGCGTAGGTCGCATCGTTTATGGCCTTTACGATGGCCATAGCTTCCGTCGCGCGGGAGCGTTCAATCGCACGCACATACTTAGGCAGCGCAACGGCTGTTAAGGTCCCGATAATCAGCACCACCGTTAATACTTCAATAAGAGTAAAACCTTGTTTATTCATAACATCCTCCGTATTCACATTGTAGCAAATTAACGGCAAAGTTGGGTAATGCGCGCGGCGGCCTGCCGGGTAAGCTGCGGCGTATTAAAAGCGGTCAAACGCAAAAACCCTTCGCCGCATTGGCCAAACCCTACCCCCGGCGTGCCGACCACTTGGGCGCGGTTTAACAGCGTGTCAAAAAACTCCCAAGACGATACACCCGCCGGCGTTTTGAGCCAAATATACGGCGCATTTTGTCCGCCAAAAGCACTCATCCCGGCTTGCGCAACAGCGTTCAAAATAACCTGTGCATTTTGCTGATAGAGCGCAATTACTTGCTTAATTTGTGCTTGCCCTTGCGGCGTGTAAACCGCCTCGGCCCCGCGCTGCACCAGGTACGGCACCCCGTTAAATTTAGTAGTTTGCCGCCGCAGCCACAACGCATTTAATGCGTGCGCGCCGCCGTCCGGGTCATACACTTGCAACGCTTTAGGCACCACGGTGTAGGCGCAGCGCGTGCCCGTAAAACCCGCCGTCTTGGAAAACGAGCGAAACTCCACCGCCACTTTTTCCGCCCCCGGAATTTCATAAATAGAATGGGGCAAGGCCGGGTCGGTGATATAGGCTTCATACGCGCTGTCAAACAAAATAATGCTCTTTTCCTCGAGCGCGTAGTCCACCCACGCTTGCAGCTGCGCTTTGGTAAGCGCTGCGCCCGTGGGGTTATTGGGCGAGCACAAATAAATCAAGTCCGCGTGCGCGTGCGGCACTTGCGGGGCAAAACCGTGCTCTTGCGTGCACGGCAAATACAAGATTTTTTCAAAGCGGCCGCTTGCAAACCCACCGCTGCGCCCGGCCATCACGTTGGTGTCCAAATAGACGGGATACACCGGGTCTTGCAAGGCTACCACACTTTCTTGCGCAAAAAGCTCTTGGAAGTTAGCCACGTCGCTCTTGGCGCCGTCACTCACAAAAATTTCGTCGGGCGAAATGTCTATATGGCGGGCTTGGTAATCATACCGGGCAATAGCTTGGCGCAAAAACTCATACCCCTGTTCCGGCCCGTAGCCGCGGAAAGTTTCTGCTTGTCCCATTTCCCGCGTGGCTTTTTCAAGGGCTTGCACCACGGCGGGCACCAACGGCTGGCTTACATCGCCAATCCCCAGGCTGATGACTTCTTGGCCGGGGTGCGCCTCTTTGTAAGCGCGCACGCGCTGGGCAATGGTAGAAAATAAATAGCTGCCTTGTAATTTAAGATAATGCGGGTTTAGCTGTGTCATAATTCAATCTCCCCCTCAAATACACGTTGGGCGGGCCCGGTCATCCAAATTTCCCGGCGTTGCGGCCACGCAATTTGCAAGTCCCCTCCGTCTAGTTTCACGGTTACTTCTTCGCCGGTAAGGCCGTTTAACACACACGCCACCGCCGTAGCGCACGCGCCCGTACCGCACGCTTGGGTAATCCCGGCGCCGCGTTCCCACACGCGCATACGCACGGTGTTTTTATCTAGTACCTCTGCAAATTCTACGTTTGTTTTTTGCGGAAAAACCGCCGCCGTTTCCAACAGCGGGCCCAATTCCTCCACCGGAAATTTTTCCACCTCTTTTACAAAAATGACAAAATGCGGGTTGCCCATAGACACTTTCGTTCCTTGCCAGGTTTGCCCGGCCGCGTGGGCTTCAAACGGGAAAACCGCTTCTTTCGGCGCGCCCATATTCACCCGTACCCAGCCTTTGGTTTCGTCCACCACTTCGCTGTGAATGGGCCCGGCCAGCGTTTCCAAGGTAATTTGTTTTTTTTGCGTTTGCCCGCTGCGCAACAGGTGCAGCGGCACACAGCGCGAGGCGTTACCGCACATTTCGGCTTCGCTGCCGTCGCTGTTGATAATGCGCATACGCACGTCGGCCGTTTGCGAGGGCAACAACAAAATCAGCCCGTCCGCGCCAATGCCCGTGCGGCGGTTACACAACCGCCGGGCCAAGAGGGCAGCATCCGTTACGGCGCGTGCCTCCGGTCCGTCTAAAAAAATAAAATCATTTCCCAGTCCGTTGTATTTTGTAAAGTGCATACTTTTATTTTATAATAATTTGCTACACTATTTTTAACTTACTTTGAGGGGGATGTTTATGGACGTGAAAACCGCGATAGAAACGCGCCACAGTGTGCGCAAATTTTCGGATAAACCCGTTGAGCGGAAAAAAATAAACGAATGTTTAGAAGCGGCCCGGTTGGCACCCTCGGCGTGCAATTCGCAACCGTGGCACTATATTGTGATAGATGACCCGAAGGTTAAAGCCGCGTTTTGCCAAGAAGCCTTTAGCGGCGTGTATAACATAAGTACGTGGGCGGCCAAAGCGCCTGTGCTGGTGGCGGTAGTGTCGGACCGGGGCAACTTTACCGCGCGCCTGGGTAATTTTTTCCGCCGCACGGAATTTTATTTGGTGGACCAAGGGATTTCCGGCGAGCATTTTGTGCTGCGCGCGTGGGAGTTGGGCCTGGGAACGTGTTGGATTGGGTGGTTAAACTCCAACAAGGCCGAGCAATTTTTTAAGCTGCCCAAAGGCAAAAAAATAGAGCATTTATTTGCCGTAGGATATCCGGCCGCAGACGTACCGTCCGCCCCGGCGCACGGGCGCAAAAAGTTGGAAGAGATGGTCAGTTATAACGAGTATAAGTAAATTTGTTATAATGTAGTTACAATTTGATCTGTTTTTGGAAACCGTACGAAGAATACGGATGACTTTTGGGAACCAAAAGTTGTATCCAAGTCCAAAACCAGCCGATTAAGGTACAAACAGGCCTGCAGTCTTGTTTGTACCGAATGTTTCCCGCCTTAAAAAGCGGGAAGCTACGGCTGTTGTGTTAGGTATTTGGATACACTTAATATAGCAGCCGTTTTTATGTGCGCTTTTCCAAGCAGAACAATTGAAATAAAAAAACAGGAGAAACACACATGAAAAAAGAAAACACCCGGCGGGGTTTTACGCAAATCAATTGGGTAGGTCAGGCTCTGCCTGACAATGCCCCGGTTAAGAGGCATCCTTCCTCTTTAATAAGCGGAAAAAACACCCCTTATTGTCAGGTGGAACCTGACCTACATAAACGCCGTGCAGGGTTTACGCTCATTGAGCTGCTAGTCGTGGTGCTGATTATCGGCATATTGGCGGCGGTGGCCGTACCGCAATACCAAAAAGCCGTGGAAAAAGCACGCGCCACCGAGGCCGTCCTTACCATCAGCACATTGGAAAAAGCAATTGACCGGTGGATCTTGGAAAATGGGATTCCTTCCAATACGACATTCTTCTTAGGAGATGGGTCTAATTCATACTATACTTATGGAAACCTTGATATTGAGTTGTCGTGTGAAGAAGAAAATCAGTATCAATGTGTAAGCAAAAATTTTACGTACGATGCTTATATGACGACCCCTGGTCTCCAAGACATTGTAGCACATAGACGCAATGATGATCCTTTTTATGTATTACATGCACAACGCACTGGTACTATAAACACATGGACCCGCAAATGCGGTTATTCTGGCTCTGTTAGCAAAGCGGTCTGTGACAGCTTAGTTCCAAACGGGTGGGAATCGTTGGAAGAGTACGACTACTAATATATCTCAAACTTACAACCGCCCGGCTTAAATACCGGGCGGCTGTTTGTATTTTAGCAAAAGACGTATCTTATTACTTACCCTTGCTAAGTAGTGCAGCCGGGCTGCTGGGCTGCGTGCTCAG
>CAMVRX010000010.1 GCA_947170005.1 uncultured Elusimicrobium sp. | reverse complement strand
TGGCCCACGGTTTTACGCTCATCGAGCTGCTAGTAGTGGTGCTGATTATCGGCATTTTGGCGGCGGTAGCGGTGCCGCAATACGAGGCCGCTGTGTGGAAAGCACGGTTTAGCGAGGTGCTCATCAACATCAGTACTTTGCAACGCGCAGTGGCTTTGTATAGGCTTCAACATGGCGTTGAGTCGAGTAATCTTACCGATGAGGATTTGGATATATCGGTTTTTGAAGGACTAACTCTTGAAGAAACGGGTCATTGTTCGCAATATGTATGTTATCAAGCAGCCTCTCTGTATGCGGATGCCAGCGTATATAAAGATAAGGTCCATACGGACCGGTTCGTACAAGCGGGGGCCACTTTCGACACCGGCACAAATTCTTGGGTGCGCTACTGCTATTACGAAGGTGATTTAGGAAAAAAACTGTGCGCACAGGCCGAAGCGTTGGGCTGGGAAGATGTAGAGGAAGGTATATAGTTCACGGATCCGCTTGTGCTTAAAATTCCGCCCGTTTGGGCGGTTTTTTTATATAATTTAAGTAACTTTATTACAGGGAGCCCTTTTATATGAAAATCCATTCCTTTAACGTTCAGCCCAATTTGCCGGACAACATCAAATTTTTAGAAGAACTTGCCAGCGATATGTGGTTTACGTGGAACGCCCACGCCATTAGCTTATTTGTACAAATTGACCCGCAACTGTGGACGGCCGCCAAACGTAACCCCAAGTGGTTCTTAGGGTGTGTGCCGCAAAAACGCTTTGAAGAAATCAGCAAAGACAGCGCGTTTGTGGAAAAATTAAACCGGGTCAAAGACAGCTATTACACCTATAAACAAGAAAAACATACTTGGTATAACGACCACCACCAGGAAAACGGCAATTTGCTGACCGCCTATTTTTCCATGGAGTACGGCATTGGCGAAGGCTTGCCGATTTATTCCGGCGGTTTGGGGATGCTGGCCGGCGACCATATCAAATCCGCCAGCGATTTGGGGCTGCCCATTATTGGCGTAGGGTTATTTTACAAGCAAGGCTACGTGCGTCAAGTGATTAACCGCGAAGGCTGGCAAAATGAAGAATACCCCGATAACGACTGGGCCCACATGCCCGTAGAACATGTGCAAAAAGACGGCAAGGACATCATTGTGGATATCCCCTTGGGCGGAGAAACCGTCAAAGCCTGTGTGTGGCGCGTGCCGGTGGGGCGCACGTCCTTGTATTTGCTGGATACCAATTTACAAGAAAATACCCCCGCCCAACGTGCCATTACCGAAAAACTCTACGGCGGCGATCGCGAAAACCGTATCCGCCAGGAAGTGGTGCTGGGTATTGGCGGCGTGAAAGCGCTGACGGCCATGGGCATTTATCCTACCGTGTATCACATTAACGAGGGCCACAGTGCGTTTTTGCTGTTCCAGCGCATCATTGACCTGATGAAAAACGAAAAACTGACCTTCGAGCAAGCGCGCGAAAAAGTATGGAGCACCTCCGTCTTTACCACCCACACCCCCGTGATTGCCGGTAACGAACATTTTGACCCCGCCCTGGTGCGCAAATATATGGACTATTACGCCAACGAAATGGGCATCGGCTGGGAGCGGTTTTTGGAAATTGGCAAAGAAACCCCGCAATCTACCACCTATTGTATGACGGTAGTGGCGCTGAGGTTGGCGGCGTTTTGCAACGGGGTAGCCAAACTGCACGGAGCGGTAAGCCGCGAGATGTGGCACAACCTCTGGCCCGGATTGCCCAAACTGGAAGTCCCCATTACCAGCATTACCAACGGGATTCACAGCTCGTCCTGGATTTCGCACGAACTGGACGAACTGTACCGCACGTACTTGTTTGACAACAACCAAATGGGGGCTATTGACCCTTCCGAAGCGGCCCCGTGGGAAAAAATGTCCAACATCCCCGATGACAAACTGTGGGGTGTGCATGCCGTGCGCAAAGAAAAATTGATTAAAATGGTGCGCGAGCGCTTGCAGCGCCAATTAACGCGCCAAGGGTTAGACGTAATGACTGTCAAAAAAGCGGCCAACGTGCTGCGCCCGGATGTGCTGACCATCGGCTTTGCCCGCCGCTTTGCCACTTACAAACGCGCTACCTTGTTGTTTAAAGATTTGAACCGTTTGGATAAAATCATTAACAACCCGGCCCGCCCGGTGCAGTTTGTGTTTGCCGGAAAAGCACACCCGGCCGATACGGCAGGGAAAGAATTTATTAAACTTATTGTCGGCCTGACGCAAAACGACCCGCGCTTTAAAGGCAAAATTGTGTTTGTGGAAGACTACAATATGAACGTGGCCCGCTACATGGTGCAAGGCGTGGACGTGTGGCTCAATAACCCCATCCGCCCCATGGAAGCCAGCGGTACCAGCGGTATGAAAGCGGCACTAAACGGGGCGCTTGCGCTGTCCATTTTGGACGGTTGGTGGGACGAAGTGGGCCCGTGTGATTTTGGCTGGTCTATCGGCGGGGCAGAAAATTATAAGAGTGAGGCCGAGCGCGACGCGGTGGAAGCCGAGTCGTTATACAGCTTAATTGAGCAAGACATTGCCCCCACGTATTATGCCAAAGAGGACAGAGAGTCTTTCTCGGCCGCGTGGGTGGCTTTGATGAAAGAATCGGTGCGGCATATTGCCCCGTTCTTTAACACCAACCGCATGGTCAAAGAGTATTACGAACGCTTTTATGTGCCCGCCAATAACTATGGATTAGGACTCAACGAACCCGGCAAAGTGCAAGCCGTGGCCGATTGGCGCAAACAAATTGCCGATAACTGGTACCGTGTGAACATCCAGGATGTTACCCAGGCACCCGAACAGGCTATTTTGATGGGCGATAAGGTGAACTTTAAAGCGCGCGTGTCGCTAGGCAATTTGAAGCCCGAAGAAGTGCAAGTGGAAGTGTTTTTGGGCCAACGCGGCAACGTGGGCGGCATTGTAAAAACGGCCGTAGTGCCCATGGAATGTAAGGGTAAAGACGGCGAAACGTACTTATATGAAGCGCAAGTGGCGCCGCTGAACAGTGGGCGGCAAGACTATGCGCTGAGGGTATTGCCGAAAAATGATGCGTTACCCAATGTGTTGACCCCGTTATATATTAGATGGGAAGAATAAAGGCGGGCGCGATTATCCATGGTGCGCACGCAATTTAAAAACAAAAGATTTTTAAATTGCGTTGCTCGGTAGCGAAACAATTTTCCACATTTGGGCACCTTTGCACCGACTTGCCGCTTGCAGCACCTAGCAGTGCAGCTTCGGGTAACTTACGGTACAAATCTGCCTCAAATCTGAAAAATCATCTTATCCTCTACCGTACCCGGTGCTGAGGGGCTGCGGACTAAGAAAGTCCTTGCCCGCGCGCCTTACGGCGCGCAAGCGAGAAGGAAAAGAAAGCTTCACCCTGTTTTTAAATTTTGTGCGCCTAATGGATGGTTGCAAGGAAGTTGTTATGTTAAACATTGTCTTAATTAATCCTGAAATCCCATTTAATACCGGCAACATCGGCCGCTCGTGTGTCGCCACCGGCACCCGTTTACACTTAGTGGGCAAACTGGGGTTTAAAATTGCTTCGAAAGAAATCCGCCGCAGCGGACTGGACTATTGGCCCAATTTGGACTACCGCCGCTACGAAACATGGGAAGATTTTTTGGCTGGTGAAAATCCCGCGCGCGAAAAACTCTTTTTTCTCTCCACCAAAGGCAAAACCGCATATTGGGACGTAAAAATCCCCGCCGACGCTTTTTTATGTTTTGGGGCCGAAGGCTTTGGATTGCCTAAAGAATTTTACGAAATTTATAAAGACCGCCTGTTTACCATTCCTATGACCGGGCCGGTACGTTCGCTTAATCTGTCCAGCTCGGCGGCGATTGTGCTGTTTGAAACGCTGCGCCAAAACCGCCCCTAAGGCTTTGCCATCCAATAAAAACGGCCCGCCGAAGCGGGCCGTTAAAACTATTCTTATTATTGTTGGTCCATGAGGTTGGAATTGCCAAAGCCCAGTGCTTCACAATCATCTACTTGGGTGGTATTGCTGCACGTTACACTGTTTAAGACTCCGTCCTCAGCTGTGGCCGTAAGCGAGTAATGCCACCCGCTGTCCGCTTTGCGGGTAATGGTCACAGTGCCCATGCTGATTGTCGGCGGATCAAAATATTTTACTTTAATCAGGTCCTGCTTAATCAGTTCGGTATCGTTGGCTGTGAGCGTATTGGAGTCGTTCATAATTTGTTTGGCTTGGGTAAATTCCACGGCGTATTGGATGTTGTTAATCCCTTCCAGGGCGCGGGCACGCTCCAGGGCGCGCTGGTATTTGGGCAGGGCAATGGTGACTAACATCCCTACAATAATCACTACTATTAAAAGTTCAATGAGTGTAAAACCTTGTTTCATAGTTTCTCCTTATAAGTTGTCCAACTGTTTTTGCCGGGCTTGCTGTTGGGCGTTTAGTTGCTCTTGCAGTTGCCGGGCTTGTTGCAATACCTGTTGCTGCCGGGTATGCTTGACTTGCACGGTTTGGGTATACCGGGGCAGCAGCACAGCCAGTAAGATTAAGATAATTACCAACGCAATGAGTACCCCAATTAAACCAAACCCTTTTTGCATATTTTTATTATACAAAAAATCTTCTTATTTTATAGAATAATAAAAACCGTATGAAAATCAAGTATTTATTTGGAATTTTGTTTGGCCTTAACTTGCTTAATTATATAGACAGGCAAGTACTTTATTCCGTTTTTCCGCTTTTGCAGAGTGATTTGGAGCTAAGTGACTGGCAGCTGGGCGCGTTGGCCTCCGCCTTTATGCTTGTGTATATGGGGTATGCCCCGGTGGTAGGATACTTGGCGGACCGCTTTTCCCGCCCGCGTTTAATTGCGCTCAGTGCGCTGCTATGGAGCGGGGCTACCTTTGCGTGCGGGGCGGCCGCGGGTTTTGTGTCGCTACTGGTGCCCCGGGCGCTTATTGGGGTGGGGGAAGGCGGATTTACCACAATTGCGCAGCCTTTTTTGGCCGAACATTACCCCCAAGAAAAACACGCCCCTGTTTTGGCGGCATTTGGCCTGGCGTTACCTATTGGCAGCGCGCTGGGGTATGTGTTGGGCGGGTTGGTCGGCCAGCATTGGGGATGGCGGGTAGCGTTTATGGCTGTGGCAGTGCCGGGGGTGTTTTTGGCAATCCTGGCTTGGGCCCTTTTAAAAGACAAAGCGCGCGAAGTTCAAAATGCCCCACGCCCGGCGCTGCGCGATTATGGGCCTTTGTTTAAAAACCGTCCGTTTTTAAGTGTTTGTTTTGCACAAGCTATGATGACCTTTGTCATGGGCGGATTAGCCGCTTGGATGCCGATGTATCTGCACCGCTATTTGCAAATGGACGTGGCCCAAGCGGGTACCTATTTTGGAACGCTGGTAATTGTGTGTGGGGCGGCCGGCACGTACGCGGGCGGAAAAGTGGCGGCGCGGATGTTGGCGCGCTCGGCCGCGGGGTATTATAAACTGATTGCGCGCTGTTTTTTGGCGGCGTTGCCGTGTTGTTGGGCAGCCTTGTGTATGACAAACGCCATGGGGATGTTGGTATTTATGGGTGCGGCACTGATGCTACTATTTATGCCCACCGGGGCGATTGCCGCCGCGCTCGTGGCCACCACGCACGAGCGCATCCGCTCTATGGCCTTTGCTGTGAATATTTTTCTCATTCATTTGCTGGGGGATGCTCTTTCGCCTACTTTAATCGGGTGGGTGTCGGATGCGTGGAGCTTAAAAGCGGCGGTGTTTTGTGCCAGCTTACTGCTACTGCCCGGCGCGTGGGCGGGTAGGAAAGCAAAATCTTAAAGCGTGGTGTGCTGTTCAAAAAGGGTAACGGCTTTTTCCAAATACAGTTGGTCTGTTTCACTAAACCGTGCGGGCAGCGGGGAGTCTATATCCAGCACGCCCCACACGCGGCCTGCCTTGAAAATAGGGATGACAATTTCGCTGTTAGAGGCGCTGTCGCACGCAATGTGCCCCTTAAATTGGTGCACGTCGGCCACCCGCTGGGTGTGCCCGGTTTGCGCGGCTGTTCCGCACACGCCCTTGCCCAAAGGAATGCGCACACAGGCGGGTTTGCCTTGAAAGGGCCCCAGCACCAGTTCGGTGCCGCGCAGCACATAAAACCCGGCCCAGTTTAAATCGGGTAGGCCGTTAAACAGCACCGCCGCCGTGTTGGCCATATTGGCCACGGGGTCGGTTTCCGGGGATAAAATGCTTTCCAGTTGGCGCAGTAAAAGCGTATAGTTTTGCGTGGTCATACAGGTATTGTAGCAATTTACTTGCGTTTAGCGCAGATATGCTATAATAAAACCAAGAAGTTTACAATTTGAAGATTATTTGTTGAAGTGCGGGGCAAGCCCGCACCGAGCAAAGGGATAGATGTTCCCCGCGCAAATTTGAGGTCAACAAATAGTCGCCTGTGTCTTGCCTGTTCCCTTTACGAGGATAGGTAGACGGCGATTATTTGTTAAGGGTTACCTCAAATTGCTTTTAACAAAGTCGCCGTCTTTTTTGTTGGAAAATTAGATGAAAGGAGAAAATAAATGAGAAATAAAAACACCCGGCGGGGAAATACGCAAGAAAGCAGTTATGTAGGGCGGGGTTTCCCCGCCGAACGGGCCGTTTGGCCTTTAACAAATCAAAGAAGCACAACGGCGGCTAATTGTTGGGCCAAGCCCAACCTACATAAACGGCACGCCGGGTTTACGCTTATTGAGCTCTTGGTGGTGGTGTTGATTATCGGCATATTGGCGGCGGTGGCGGTGCCGCAGTACCAGGTGGCGGTGGAAAAATCCCGTGCGGCCGAAGCACTGACGATTATAAGCAGCCTGCAAAAAGCCATAGACTTGTACGTACTGGAACACGGATATCCACCTGAAGAAGATATGGTTTGGTTTGTAGGAAGTTACCCGGGTGACGGCCATTATGACTTGGATATAGATATAGAAAGCATGTTGGATTGCACGCAAGATGAGGGAAAAAGCTGTGCCAGTAAACATTTTTGGTATCAAGCTTATTGTGAAGGGGAAGAATCCCTTTGTGAGATTTATGCCAAACGTTTTAGCAAGGGGCAATCTGACCCTAATGATCAGTACTATTTCTTGGCACAAAAGTTTGCTTCTCATAATGGCGCATGGAAGAAACAATGTACTCCGAGCGGTAATTATCCCTACAGCGACAAATTGTGCAAAAGTTTAGAGGCGCAAGGATGGGGGTATAACGAATTAAAATAGGATCAGTCTTTTGTTAAAACAACAGGCAAACATTGAAAATGTTTGCCTGTTTGTGCGTTTGTCATCCGGACCGCGCGCAGCGCGGCAAGTACGTAAGGCCCAAGTCACCGCAAAATAAATCAAATTTGGGAAATTGTTGCCGAGGTATAAACCAGCTTCACCGGGGCCGTTATATATTGCATTTCTCCTTCAAAAAGACCTACAATAGTAGTAGGGCCGGTTTTTACCCCCGGCCGTAGGAGCCTTATGCCAAAAATTGAAATTGACGCAAACCGCTGCAAAGCCTGTTACCTTTGTGTGAGCGTCTGCCCCAAAAAATGCTTGGGCAAAAGTAAAACCATCAGTAAAAAAGGATATTTCCCCGCGGTGCAAGAACGCCCGCAAGATTGCATCGGGTGCAAGATGTGCTATGTGATGTGCCCCGATGTTGCCATTACTGTTTTAAAGGATTAAATTTTTATGACCCAAAAAACATTACGAAAAGGAAACGAAGCCTTGGCCGAAGGAGCCATCCGGGCCGGGGTGCGTTTCTTTGCCGGGTACCCCATTACCCCGCAAAACGAAGTGCCCGAATATATGTCCGCCCATATCGCGGATGCGGGCGGAGCCTTTGTACAGGCCGAGAGTGAACTGGCCGCTATCAATATGGTCTACGGTGCAGCCGCTACCGGTACGCGCGCGATGACGTCCTCTTCCTCGCCGGGCATTAGCCTTAAGCAAGAGGGCATTACTTACTGCGCCAGCGCTGATTTGCCGTGCCTAATTGTCAACGTCATGCGCGGCGGGCCGGGGCTGGGCAGCATTGCCGGTGCACAGGGAGATTATTTCCAGGCTACTCGCGGCGGCGGCAACGGGGATTATCATATTTTTGTACTGGCGCCTAACTCGGTAGAAGAGCTGGGCAACTTTCCCAAACTGGCTTTTGATTTGGCCGAAAAATACCGCATGCCCGCTATGATTTTGGCCGACGGTATTTTGGGGCAGATGATGGAGAGTATGTCTTTTAATTTTGACCCGGTGGACCCCAATAAATTGGGTAAGTTTGACTGGGCGGTGGACATCCACAAAAACGGCCGCGCCAAAAACAATGTGTTTTCTTACAAGGGCGATAATTTGATTGCCGATGTGGTAGAACGTGCCAAACGCTACGGCCTCATAGAACAGACCGAGCAACGCTTTGAAGAGCGCAACTGCGAAGATGCCGACGTGATTTTAGTGGCGTACGGCTTGTCTTCGCGCGCGTGCTTAGAGGCCGTCAACCACGCCCGGGAGCAAGGGCTTAAAGTAGGTCTGTTCCGCCCCATTACGCTGTGGCCGTTCCCTCAAAAACGCCTGGCCGAATTGGCCAAAACCGCCAAAGCCATTTTGGTAGTAGAGCAAAGCCTGGGCCAATTGGTGCAAGATGTAAAACTGGCGGTGGGCGATAAATGCCCCGTGGGCCTGAACGCCTATCCCGCCGGCGGACAGCCCGACGGCGCGCAGATTTTGGCAGCCGTTAAATCGCTTTTAACCGGTCAAAAAGAGGGGCTGTTTACCTTACAAGACCATGCGGCAGGGTTTACCTACCACTGCACGCGCGACTTAAAACTGGGCGTGCAAGGCGACCGCAAGGGGGAAACCAAATGAGTACCATTTTAGCCAAAAAACCAAACGCCTTGACCGACGTGCCGATGCACTATTGCCCCGGCTGCGGGCACGGCATTGTGCACCGCTTGATTGCCGAAACGCTGGAAGAACTGGGCGTAGCCGACCGCGCCATTGGCGTGGCCCCGGTGGGGTGTGCCGTGTTTGCGGACTCCTACTTTGCGTGCGATTGTGTACAAGGCGCACACGGGCGCGGCCCCGCCATTGCGACGGGTATTAAACGCTCCAAACCGCAAGCGATTGTGTTTTCTTACCAAGGCGACGGTGACTTGGCCTCTATCGGCATGGCGGAAATTGTCCACGCCGCCGTGCGTAACGAAAACATTACCGTCATTTTCATTAACAACGCTATTTACGGCATGACCGGCGGCCAAATGGCGCCCACTACACTGGTGGGTCAGGTGGCTACCACCGCCCCCAAAGGGCGCGACCCCAAGCTGCAAGGCTGGCCGATTAACATGTGCGAAATGCTTGCACAAATTACGGGCAGTAAGTTTTTGGCGCGCGGTGCGGTGGACACCCCGCAAAACGTGCTTAAAACCAAGCAGTACCTCAAAAAAGCCTTTGAAAACCAGGTAAATAACGTCGGGTTTTCCATGGTGGAAGTGATTAGCCAATGCCCTACCAACTGGCACGCGGACGTGCAGCAAGCGCTGGAATTTGTACGCACGAAGATGATGCCGCAATATCCGCTGGGCGTATTTAAAGACAAGGGGGCCGAGTAATGTATCAAGGGATTCGTATTGCCGGATTTGGCGGGCAGGGGGTTATCTCTGCCGGGATTTTACTGGCACAAGCCGGCGTAGAAAACAAACTAAATGCCAGCTGGCTGCCTTCTTACGGGCCCGAAATGCGCGGCGGCACGGCCAACTGTTCGGTGGTGGTGAGCGACGGGGAAGTATATACCCCCATTGTCTCCCGGCCGGACACCGTGATTGTGATGAACGAGCCTTCTTTGCCCAAGTTTGAGCCGATGCTCAAAAAGGGCGGACTCTTAATTTTGAACAGCTCGCTGGTCAATTCGCGCCCGGCGCGCACGGATATCAAAACCGTGTGTGTGCCGTGCAACCAAATCGCCGAAAAGTTGGGTATGGACCGTATTGCCAACCTGGTGGCCTTGGGGGCGTTTATCAAGTGCACGGGTGCGGTCAGTTTAGCTGCCGTGGCCGACGCCATGAAAAAAGTGTACAAACGCGCTAAGCCGGAAATGCTGGAGCTCAATCAAAAAGCCTTGCAAGCCGGGTTTGATGCCGTAAAATAACTTATTATTGAATGAAAAAGGCTGGCTCATGCCAGCCTTTTTTGCTATACTGTAGGTACAATTTTATCTGTTTTTGGAAGCGTTTGAGAAACGCTGCGCTCAGTTTGGGCACAAGCAAATCTAAAAACAGCCGATTAGGTGCAAAGTAAACGGACTAATTACCCGGTTGCTTTGCGCCGAGTGTTTTCTGTTCTATCAGAAAACCGCGGCTGTTATCGTTGGGTTATTTGCTTGGCTCAAACATAATAGCCGTTTTTGCATGCGTTTTCCAAGCGGACTAAATTGTGAAAATAACAAACAGAGAGGAAAATGTATGACAAAGAAAAACACCCGGCGGGGTAATAAGCAAAGTTGTTTGCCCAAAGGTTTTACGTTAATAGAACTTTTGGTAGTAGTGCTGATTATTGGCATATTAGCAGCTGTGGCCGTGCCGCAATACCAAAAAGCAGTGACAAAGTCGCGCTTTACGGAAGCAATCTCCAATCTAAAAATTATTGGTGTGGCACAGAAAGCATGTTCACTGGAAAAAGGGAGCGGCTGTTTGTTTGAGGAATTAAGTATAGACGTAGGGGAAGAAGGTGCTATGACTGATATCAATGCTGAAAGTGTCCGCCATAGTCGTGATTTTGATTACGGAGTTCAGACTAATCTTTCTAATACCTCAAGTGCAGAGCCAGATACTTGGGCGTATGCCCAATATGCACGGGAAGATGTATGCCTGTGCTATATGATAACGGGTGAAATGGTGGTGGGTAACAGCGAAGGCTGTGTAGCACAAGAACCCCGTTTTGACTATGCCCAATTGTTGAATTTGCCCTCCAGCGAAGGATGCAGTTGCTGTTAATTCTTATATACAATACAACAACCCGGGCAAGGGGTTTCCCAAAATGCTAAAATGTCTATATAGGCTTTTAGCATTTTTTTGTAGGAGATTCACTATGGAAATCGGTATCGTAGGCCTGCCCAATGTGGGCAAATCCACTTTGTTTAATGCGCTTACTTGCGCCGGGGCCGAGGCCAGCAACTATCCTTTTTGCACTATTGAACCCAATGTGGGCATTGTAGCTATCCCCGATAAGCGTTTGGACAAGCTCTTTGAGATGTTCAAACCGCCCAAGAAAACCGCCGCGTTTATTAAATTTGTGGATATTGCGGGCATTGTAAAAGGTGCCAGCCAAGGCGAGGGACTAGGCAACAAGTTTTTAGCCAATATCCGCGAGGTGGACGCCATTATCCACGTGGTGCGGCTGTTTGAGGACGAAAACGTGACGCATGTCATGAACTCCGTAGACCCGCTGCGCGATATTGAGGTCATCAATACCGAGCTTATGCTGGCTGACCTGGAAAGCGCGACCAAAATTTGTGAGCGCTTGGCCTCCAACGCCAAATCGGGCAAGAAAGACGCTGTGGCCGCGTGGGAGCGCATGAAGGAAATCAAGGCCGCCTTGGAAAACGGCAAGCCGGTTTCTTCGCTAGGCTTGGAGCCCGAAGAACTTAAAGAATATCAATTTTTGACGTCTAAGCCCGTCTTATACGTGGGTAATAACAGCGAAAAACGCAACGCACAAAACGCCGCCAAAGTGGCCGCATACGCTAAGGAAAACGGTGCAGGTTTTGTGGAACTGTGCGTGAAATTTGAGGCGGACATTGCCGAATTTAGCGAAGAGGAAAAGAAAGCTTTTTTGGCCGAAACCGGCAGCGATTATACCGGCCTTGAAAAAGTGGTGCGCGAAGGGATGCGGCTGTTGAACCTGTGCACATATTTTACCGCAGGCGCCGAAGTGGAAGTGCGCAGCTGGCTGATCCCCGTGGGCTGCACCGCCCCGCAAGCAGCCGGCAAAATCCACAGCGATTTTGAAAAAGGCTTCATCCGCGCCGACGTTTACACGTTTGACGATTTGGAAAAATACGGCAGCGAGAAAGCGCTTCGCGAACACGGCCTCATCCGCAGCGAGGGCAAAGATTATATTGTCAAGGACGGCGACGTTTGCCTGTTTAAAATCAATGCCTAACTTAACCTGCAAACATTTCGGCACGTGCGGCGGATGTACACTACTCAACCTGTCCTACGAGGAACAGGTAGCTAAAAAGCGCGCGCGCTTGCAAGAAATTTTGAAAGATTTTTGGCAAAAAGACATCCCGGTTACCGTGACGGATAATCCTGTTTATTTCCGCAACAAAGTGGAGCTGGGGTTTTGCCACCAGGTCAAATGGCGCGAAAACTACGACAAGAAAGACCCCGCCAATAAAACGCGTCCGCTGGAGTTTGAACAGTGCGTAGGTTTTAAATTAAAAGGCCGCTGGGACCGCGCCGTGGACCTGGCCGAGTGTTGGCTGTTTAACGACAAATTGGTTCCGCTGGTGGCCGCTATCCGCACGTGGGCGCAAGCGGAAAATTTGCCGTATTACGACCAACGCAAACACACCGGCGTGTTGCGCCACCTGATGGTGCGCGAAGGCAAAAACACCGGTGAGCAAATTGTGGTGCTGTTTGTAACCGACGATTTTAACGAGAAAACATTTGTAGCGGCGGTGGAAAGTGTGTTGCCCCATGCAAACATTATGGCCGCTGTGAACAACGGCCTGGCCGACACGGCCGAGCCCGAAAGCTTGCGTGTGCTCAAAGGCAAAGACCACATTTTTGAGAAAATTTTGCTCAGTGGTCCTGACGGAAAAACCGAGCGCGAGGTGGTGTTTAAACTCTCGCCGCAATCGTTCTTCCAAACCAACACGCGTACTGCACAAAAAATGTATAGCCGCGTGCGCGGTATTGTGAAACAAATTGCACCGAAGAAAATTTACGATTTGTACGGCGGGGCGGGCAGTTTTTCTTTATCCTGTGCGGACTTGTGCGAAAAAAGCATTTGCGTGGAAAGTGTGGCCCCGGCCATTTATAACGGCATTGAAAACGCCAAGCTAAACGGCGTGCAAAACGTGCAGTTTTTCTGCTCGCGCGTGGAAGATTTTGTGCGCCAGCAACCGATAGAGAAAAAAGATGCGCTGATTATTTTGGACCCGCCGCGCAGCGGTATGCACCCGCGTGCGTGCAAGGCGGTGGCCGAAAGTGGCGTGGAAAATGTGCTGTATATTTCGTGCAACCCGGTTACGTTGGCTACGGACCTAAAAACACTCACGCAACACTATGATATTTTGCACGTGGAAGCGTTTGATTTTTTCCCGCACAGCGAGCATATAGAAACTTTTGTGCAACTTAAATTAAAATGACCGTAGAACAAGCCCTTAACTCCCTCAACCCGCAGCAAAAAGAAGCCGCTCTGTATGACGGCGGGCCGTGCCTTATTGTGGCCGGCGCGGGCACGGGTAAAACCAAAACTTTAACTACTAAAATTGCCAAGCTCATCGCGGACGGCTACCACCCCGCGCGCATTTTGGCGGTCACGTTTACCAACAAAGCCGCCGGCGAAATGCGCGAGCGCGTGGAGCAATTAGTGCCCGGTGCCGGGCGGCGCGTGTGGATTCATACGTTCCACTCCTTTGGCGTGCGGCTGCTGCGCCAAAATGCGCAAAAACTCGGCCTTACCAAAGACTTTGCCATTTATGACGACGGCGACCAAAAGAAAGTTGTCACGTTACTACTAGAGCAAATGGGCGTCAAAGAGCCTAAAAAAGAGGTTAACCAAATTGTCAGCATTATCTCGCGCGCGAAAGACGAAATGGTCACGCCCGACGGACTCATGCAGCAAGCTACCGCCAGCGGCCTGGACGGCAAAATCCGCGCGGCCGAAATTTACCGCCGCTATGAGCAAAAGTTAAAAGAAGCCGGCGCTTTGGACTTTGGCGACCTGCTGGTCAAAACCGTGCAACTTCTGCGCGACCACGAAGACGTGCGCGCCTACTACCAAGATTTTTTCCAGTACGTCCTTGTGGACGAGTATCAAGACACCAACCGCACGCAGTATATGATTACCAAATACCTGACCGCCAAATCGCGCAAGCTGTGCGTAGTGGGCGACCCGGACCAAAGCATTTACTCCTGGCGTGGGGCCAACATCCGCAACATTTTGGAATTTGAAAAAGATTTTAAAGACGCCAAAATCATCACGCTCGAGCAAAACTACCGCTCCACCAAAGCCATTTTGGACGCCTCCAACCGCCTGATTACCAAAAACAAAAAGCGCAAAGATAAAAACTTGTTTACCGATAAAGGCGCGGGCGAGCCCATTACCGTGCATACGTGCCAAACCGAGGGTGACGAGGCCCGCTGGGTGAGCGTGCAAATCCAAAAACTGGTGGAGAACGACGGCGCCAGCTTAAAAGACATAGCCGTTTTTTACCGCACCAACGCCCAAAGCCGCAGCTTTGAAGACTATTTCCGCAAGTACCAAATCCCGTACCGCTTAATTGGTACCGTGCGCTTTTACGACCGCAAAGAAATTAAAGACATCATGTGCTACGCGCGCATGCTGGTAAACCCGGCCGATAACGTAAGCCTACTTCGCATTATCAACACGCCCACGCGCGGCCTGGGCAAAGTGGCGCAGGAGCGCTTGTTGGCCTACGCGAGTGAGCACCAACTTTCGCTTTATGACGCGCTCAAAAAAGCCGCTTACGTGCCCGGTTTGGGCAGCGCGGCCGTCAAGGCGGCTATCAAGCTCGCGCAGCTGTTTGAGCATTGGCGCGGGGATATGTTGCTGACGGCCCCGGCGGACATTTTCAACAAAATTTTGGTAGAGTCCGGCTATTTGGACAGCGTAAAAGCCGACCTGGAAAAAGATCCCGAGGCCGAAGGCCGATTGCAAAACTTGGACGCCTTGATTAACGCCGTCAAAGAGTATGAGGAGCGTTGCGCGCGCGGGGAAAAAGAGCCCAGTGTAGCTGATTTTTTGCAAGAAGTGGCCTTGCTCTCCGGCGAGGATGAGAGCCAAGCCGGCGAGGGTGGCGCCGTCACGTTAATGACGGTGCACCTGGCCAAGGGGCTTGAATTTCAAAACGTATTTGTAACCGGGCTGGAAGAAAATTTGTTCCCTATCGGCTGCGATAACGAGGACGACACTGAGGAAGAACGCCGCCTGTGCTACGTGGCCATGACGCGCGCCAAAGAAAAACTCTTTTTGACTTACGCGCAGAGCCGGCGCAAATTTGGCCAACGCCAGGAAAACCCGCCCAGCCGGTTTTTGTTTGAAAGCGGGCTTTTGAGCGAAGAGGAAGCCCAAGCCCGCCAGGCCCGTTTTGCGTGGGGGGGCAACGCGTCCTACCGCGGCGGCAATTACGAGCGCTTTACGCAGCGCAAACGCCAGTTTAGTGAGGATTACAGCGGGTTTTACACCCACGCGCGCCGCAGCCGTTTCCAGAAACAATACGACGAGGATGGCTACGAAATTGAACGTGCCGAAGATAACGATTTTCCGTCTTATGAGGATATTCCGTCCGTGGGCAGCTTGTACGCTGTGCCCAAAGCTGCCGCGCCGCGCAGCTTGGCCGACCCGCGCCGGGTGCCCGGTTTTGTGCAGGAACCTAAAATCCCGCAAACGCCCGGCCCCAAGAACGAGGACGGCGTAGCCGTGGGCGGCCGCGTGAAACACGGCGTATTTGGCGAGGGGAAAATTGTGCAGATTGTCGGCTCGGGTGAGAGCGCCAAGATTACGGTGTTGTTTGGCAATGGAACGCGGCGGACGTTTATGCTTAAATTTGCCCCTTTAGAGATTTTATAACAGCGGGCGCGAAATTGCGTAATACGTGGACCAACAATTTGCCAAAATCTTCCCATTTTGCACCGACTTTCACTTGCGTACTTGCCGCACTTTGTGCGGTCCGGTAGACGTACGCAGCGTTCAACTTACGGTGCAAACTGGTTTGATTTTGACAAATCAGGGTACTGGCTATTCTACCCGGTGCTTTAACCTCAAATTTGAAAGCAAGAATAAGTCGGAGTTTTACTTAATGGACGTTTCAGTTTAGGCGGAAATAATTCCCTACAAACCAATCTTTATCATAGACTGTATCTAATACACCCATGCTTTGGCAAATGGATTTTGCTAGATCATTTCTGGTAGTAGGATAACCGTAAGTATGGCAGTATTTTACTCCCGCAAAACCTCGTTCCTGATTTGTAGTACTGTGTAAAAAATTTGAAGCAAAACCGGGCATATTAGCATTGTCTACGTTCGCGGAACATACACGTTTTTCAGCACAATAATAGGAATATTTATTCGTAAATAAATTGCTTCCTATTAATTCACTGGGTACTTCCACATCCAACTCACTAAGATCATTTGTGTATTCTCCGTTTGCCAAGTAATACACCTCCTGTGCCTGCGTAATAGCATTAAGCATAGCCAAGGCTTCTGCAGCGCGGCTTTTATAAACCGCTTTCTTATATTGCGGCAATGCCACCGCCGCCAAAATGCCAATGATGAGCACCACTACCAGAAGCTCTATCAGAGTGAATGCCCGCTGTTTTCCTCGCCCCTGGAGGGAGAGGATGCCCGTTAGGGCAGGTGAGGGGGTGTTATAAATTACAACTACATTTTTGTTTTGCATATCATTTCTCCTTTTTGTTTGTCAGGCTCACACCTGACCTACATTTTTACAATTTCTCTGCCCGGAAAACGCATGCAAAAACGGCTGTGTGGTTCAAGCCTAATCCAGTATCTTAAACGAAACAGCCGTGATTTTCCGCCTAAACGGAAAATACTCGGTACAAAACGCCGAGCTTGCAATTCTCGTTGTTTTGTACCTAATAGGCTGTTTTTGAACTGGATTAGTGCTCTCTAGTGAGCCTTGCGTTTCTAAAACGCTTCCAAAAACAGAGTAAATTGTATCTATAGTATAATAAAAAAGGCCGGTTTTTACCAGCCTTTTCTGTCAAATCCAAGCAGAATTATTCTTCCGGTTCCGGGGTTTCGTGCGGGGCAATGTTCATGGACGCCAAAAGCATATCCACCAGGCGTATATCACTGGGATATTGCACCAATTCGTGCGCCTTTAATAAAGACACCCAGCGGATAGACAAAATCTCGCTTGCGTCGTGCTTGCCAATACGCCCGAGCTTTTTCATCAAATACCACTGCACCATTTTTTTGACGTAATTGCCTTGCAGGGTAAATGCATATTTCACGCGGATCATCGGCCGGATGATGACGGCTTTGTAGCCGGTTTCTTCCAGCACTTCACGCAGTGCCGCCTGGCGGGGGGTTTCGCCCGCCTCAATGTGGCCTTTGGGGAAGGTCCAAATTTTTTTGCCTTTCATGTTTTTGACTTGCACAAGTAGCACCTTGCGCCCGTCCAAAATCACGCCCCCGCATGAAAATTCTGATACAATCATTGGGTTATTTTCTCTAAATGATACGCCGCATTTAAGATTTTTTCTTCCTTCAAAATCGGTCCGTAAAACTGCACGCCGATAGGCAAGCCGTTCTCGTCCTTTCCAAACGGCACGCTAATACCCGCCAGCCCGCCAATGTTGCCCTGGCAGGTGTACAAGTCGGCCAAGTACAAGGAAAGCGGGTTTTCGTCTTTCTCGCCGATTTTAAAAGCCGTCGTAGGCGAGGTAGGTGTCAAAATCACGTCCACTTGATTAAACGCTTTTTTGAAATCTTCTTTGATCAGTTCGCGCACTTTCATCGCTTTTAAGAAACATTCTTCGTACCGCTCCGACGTAAGCGCATACGTGCCGATGATAATGCGTTTTTTTACTTCCAGCCCAAACGGCGCGCGGGACTGTTCATAATAAGACTTTAAATCCGGCGCAGATTGTGCGCTATACCCGTAGCGGATTCCGTCGTAGCGGCCCAGGTTGGAGCTGGCCTCGGCACTGGTAATGATGTAGTAGCACGGGGCCGAATATTTGGCCAGCGGCACATCCACTTCCACCAGTTGCGCACCTAACTCTTTTAATTTTTGCGCAGCTAACTCGGTTTGTTTTTTAATAGTAGGGTTTAATCCGTCCAAAAATCCTTTGGGTAGCCCTACTTTTACGCCTGTTAAATCTGTCGTAAAATCTTGGGTATAGTGTGGCACAGGCGCTTCCAGCGAGGTAGAATCGTGCGCATCTTTGCCGGAAATGACTTCCATTACCGTGGCAGCATCGGCCACGTTGGCAGCTAATACGCCCACTTGGTCGGCACTGGAGGCAAACGCAATCACGCCATAGCGCGAAATGCGCCCATAGCCCGGTTTAATGCCTACCACGCCGCAAAAGCCGGCCGGCTGACGTACCGAACCGCCTGTATCGGTCCCTAACGCAGCAGGTACCATCCCCGCCGCAACGGCCGCGGCAGAACCGCCGGACGAACCGCCGGGTACCCGGGTCAAATCCACCGGGTTGTGCACCACGCCCCAAGCAGAGGTTTGGTTGCTGCTGCCCATGGCAAATTCGTCCATGTTCGTGCGGCCGATAATCACGCCGTCCGCGGCCAATAGTTTTTCCACCACGGTAGCGGTGTAAGCCGCTGTGTAGTTGGCCAGCATTTTGGAGCAGCAAGTAGCTTTGTGCCCCTCGTACAAAATGTTATCTTTAATAGCCACCGGCACGCCGGCCAGGGCGCCCAGTTTTTCGCCGCGTGCTTTTTTGGCATCCACGGCCTTAGCTTGGGCCAGGGCATCGGCTTCAAACACTTCCACAAACGCGTTAATTTGCGGGTTTTTCTCTTGGATTTGCGCCAAATAATAGCGGGTAATTTCTTCGGCCGTTTTCGTGCCGGTTTCAATCGCTTTTACAATTTCAAAAATCGTCATACTAAAGCACCTTTTTAACCTTGGCTTGGCCGTTTTCCTGTTGCGCAAACATCCCACGCAAGCGGGCAGCGGCTTGCAGGTCGGTAATCGCCTGGTCCTTGCGGGTATGCGCGGCCAAGGTGGCGTTGGTTAGTTTAACCTCGTCGGTGTTAATGGCTTTTAGGTCGTTGACCCAGCCAAATAAGGCGCGCAGTTGGCCTTCGTAAATTTCGGCTTCTTGCGGGCTGACCGTCATGCGGGCCAGTTTGCCGGCCAGTTCTACATCTTGTTTGGTAATCATAAAAAACTCCTCTTGTGTCTATTTTATATAATAATGGGGAAGCGAAACAACCGCTTTAAGGGGGGCTTATGGATAAAACGCCAATAAATACCCATTTTGTACTGGTCGTAATTGCCATTATTCTTTCTTGCTTTACAGGTTTTTGGAGTGTGCCGCTGGCGATTGCGGCGCTGGTTTTTTCGCTGCGCGCGAGCGATTTAATTTATCAAAACCGCCTGGAAGAAGCCCAAAAGGCCGCCAAGTGGGCGGCTGTATTTGGGTGGCTGACGATTGTGATTGCGGCGATCCCGCTGATTTTACTGGTGCTCTTTGGCGGCACGATTTTGGCCTTGTTAGGAGCAGCTATTGCGGCAGGATAAGATTTGCTAAGAATTTGTTATAATGAATCTACCTTAGTTACCGGGAGGAAATACTTAAAAGTAACGATACAATTTAATCTGTTTTTGGAACTATATTCGTAACACTGCTGCCTCGTGCAGTACATGAACACACCAAAAACAGTCGTATATAGGTGCAAATTGGTCCTGCAGGCTGATTTGCGCCGAACACTTGCCGTTTAGGCAAGTTACGGCTGTTTGTTTGGGTTCGTGTTCATGGCCCGAACAAGTTGGCCGTTTTGTTTTCCGGGCCCGGCAAATACAAAGGAAATAAAACATGAACACAAAAAGTACCCGGCGGGGTTTCACGCTCATCGAGTTGTTAGTTGTTGTCTTAATCATTGGCATTTTAGCCGCGGTGGCGGTACCGCAATACCAAAAAGCCGTTTTTAAAGCTAGACTAAGTGAAGTACAAGTTGGCTTTAATACATATACTAAGGCACTTGACCTATGGTTATTAGAGCATGGATGGCCCACAAAATGGCTCGACTTTCCCTGGGAAGAGTTGTCTGTCGATATGCCATGTACCCCTAACGAATCTGAGTGTACGTTGTCCGATGGGAATTACTATTCAGGTAGATGCGGTGCCCCCTTTTGTCATATTTACATTGACGCAGACTGGTTAGAAGGGGGACAGGAAATAGAGTTATATAAATACCCCAATCAATATAACCAGGACTGGGTATTAAGTTCCGTTGATGTAGCGGATAAGTATGTTTTACCCGTTTGTCAATGGTGGGCCACAAATTATGGGACTGACCGAATGGTCGATGACGTAAAAGAAGAATGCGCGGAGGTAGGCATAGAATAGTTGAAATTAGACGATTTCTTGCAAACAAGGCTCCGTGAAGGGGGCCTTGTTTGTTATTTCTTCTCAAAGTCTTTTTCGGCCAGTTTAAATGCTTCCTTTACAGGCAGCGGCTCCGGCCCGGCAAATACTTTGCTTAAAAACATCTCGTGGTTGGAAATGGCGTGGATAATTTCGTCCACCAAAAACCCCTTATCCACCTCACGCTCTACAGCATCAATCACGGCGTTGGCATCTTTGGGGGCCAGGATGTTTTCCACTTTGCTGTGCAGCATTTTAACCGCGCTGGGGCCCTCGTATTTAAGGTGCCCTTTAGCCAGCGGGAAACTCACCACGCAGCCTTTGTAGTTCAGGCGTTTTTTAAGCAGCCCTTGGATGACTTTGTCGGAAAGCATGGCCTGGTTGTCGCCGTCAATATTGGGGAACGTCATGTCCGAAGGCATAATTGCATCCGCGCGGCGGAACATATGTTTGTAGGGCATAAATTCGGCATCTTCCAGCTGGGCCAACGTTTTAAGCACGCCCGAAACCCCCGGGAAGTATTTCACGCAGTTTAACGCCCCACCGTTGGAAAGCCCGGCCACAAAATCGCCCGCCAGCTGGGTCACTTTAAGCGGCTCGTCGCTAAA
Organism: uncultured Elusimicrobium sp.; assembly: GCA_947170005.1. Classification (GTDB taxonomy): domain Bacteria; phylum Elusimicrobiota; class Elusimicrobia; order Elusimicrobiales; family Elusimicrobiaceae; genus Avelusimicrobium. Next base: position 2,244 of record CAMVRX010000010.1, on the reverse strand, counting down.
AGCCGGGGCTGCGTAGCCCAGGTCTATCACCGGGGCCAGCACCCAGTTAATCCCTACGGAAAGCGCCATGCGCGCCGTTAAATATCCCTTACGGTAGGCCACATCTTGCGGTAAATCGTACTGGCAAATTTGAGCGTTGGAAGGCAGCGCGGGGGCATCGGTTACAATTTCGGATAAATTGTCAGCCATATCGGCACAAAACAGCAAGCGTCCGTAGGGGGACGCATCTTGCATGCGTTTAATGAAATCCTGTGCTTTTTTGGCGGTAGCGCCGTACAGGCAGAACCCACCCACGCCGCGCCGGGCGAGCGCCTGCGCCTCTTTGAGCGTACTTTTACCAAACCAAAAACCCGGGAAAACAATACGAGCCGGCTTCATAAGCATCTCCTCTACGGCGTTAATCTAATAATACAGACGGCACCAACGCTTGCCCGGCCGCCGGTGCGGGCAACAGTACCCGGTCCGCGGGGACACCGGGCGCTGCCCCGGCCGGTTTTTCATCCGGCAGCACTTCGGGTTTGCGCGGTGTTTCCAACCATTGCAAAACGGATTGTGTCAGGTACTTATCCAATAATTCGTGCCCTGTAAAATCGTACGCGGTTAAAAACGTTACGTTCCCTTCCCCTGTGGTTAAAAAAGCCACATTGCGCAAAATGCTGGCCTCTAAAAACCCTTTGCGGTCCCCGGCGCTGGCGGCAATGAGCACCGCCCCTTTGTACGCCCGCAAGGCCGGCACGGTCAGCACATCGCGGATGTTAACGTTGGGGCTGATGAGTGCCAGGTACTCTATTTCGGGCATAGCCTGGGCGGTTTTAGCGGCCACGTTGGCCCCCAGCCCGGCCCCTAACAAGACGATTTGCTGTGGCGGGATTTTTTTACTTTTTAAAAAATTTACCGCCACTTGTCCGTCTAACACCATTTGGTTAAAGGGGTTGTCTTCCCCTTCGCGCGCAAATGTTTTGTACTCGCCGTTTGCGGTGCTTTGGCCGTGGCCGCGCAGGTCCAGGGCCAGGTAGCCAAAACCTTCTTTGGTGAGTGCTTTTTCAAACGAGGCAAATTCTTCTTTTTTCTTGCCCAAATCGTGCAGCAGCACCACGGTTATTTCTTTATCCGTGGCGGGCTGATACACGGCGGCCAGTTTCCACCCGTCTTGGGTAGTCAGTTCCACCGTTTGCAATTTGGTTTTGGGGGCAGCTTGCGCGGGGAGCAAAAGCCCCGCCAGCACCGCGCCGCACACCCATTTTTTTAAACCGAAAAACGGCATACTAAGCATCCAATACTTCGCCGGGTTTAAACCACAGGGCAATTTCGCGCTCGGCATCCTGGGCCGAGTCCGACGCGTGCACACAGTTATACACCACGTCGGCCACTTTATCAAATTTACCAAAGCTGCCGCGGATGGTATCCGGGGCGGCGTTGTCGGGGTTGGTGGCGCCTAAGGCGGTGCGGATTTTTTTTACAGCGTCCTCGCCTTGAAACACAAAAGCGATAATTTTGTGATTGGCAATGTGGTTATAATCCCCCATCATATAGTGCACGGTACTTTCCAAAAACGGTTTACCCGCCAGATGTGCGTAATGCTTGCGGATTAAATCTTCGGTAGCGGCCAGCGTTTTGGCGGCCACAATGTCCAATTCCAGCCGTTCCAAGCGGTCCACCACAAGGCCCGTAATGCGCTTTTCCAGTGCGTCGGGTTTAATGAGTACTAAGCAACGTTCTTTCATACTCACATTATACTAATCTTAGGGGGGATGTCAAATGGAAAAACGAAATTTTATGTTTGCAAAACGGATTAGGTCTCATTCCCCGCCTATATATCATCGCAAAAAGAAGGAGCATCGTCACTACAAGACACTTCTCCGTTTGATAAATTTAATGCCAAATAATAGGTACTGTCCTCTGAATTAATCATTCTATTTGCATATAGGGTTCCGCATCCTTCGGTTCCATACTGCCAATCTTTTGTGTTAACACAGGAGTCATCTATACATCCATGCGTAAGAACCTCCCCCGGTAAAGGCGTTGGTATAATGTTTAAAAGATTAGTACAACATTCATACGCCTCTTTACCATAATGAAGTTCACATAGTTGATATCCTTGGTATAGGGTCCTTAGCATTAGTTTGGCTTCCGTTAAGTGGCTTTTTTCCACGGCTTTTTGGTATTGCGGCAGTGCCACGGCGGCTAATATGCCGATAATCAGCACCACTACTAGCAGCTCGATGAGCGTAAAACCGTGGGCCA
>CAMVRX010000009.1 GCA_947170005.1 uncultured Elusimicrobium sp. | reverse complement strand
CCTCGGTTTTGAAAAATCATCTTATCCTCTGCTAATCCTTGTACTTGGGGAAGTACTGGTGGCTCTACGGATTGTACGAAGGTGCGACAAATCAGCCAATTGTCTGCTTTACCCGGTGATGTTGACGGATGTTCCTGCCGGAACACTGTCAGGCAGTGCCTGACCTACAACAGGAAAACTTTATTAGAAGACCCCCTGACCCCGCTGCGCGGTACTTTCCCCGCAAGGGGGACAGGACAAAAGGAAATTCCTATTAATAACCCCCTCTCCTGGGCTCCGCCCATCCTCCCCCTCCAGGGGGGAGGTAGAAAAAAAAGTGTGCTCCTAGCACCTCCGGGGGGAGGTAGAAAGTGGCACAACGGCGGATTGTTTACCGCATAGGGGGGGAGATAACGACCACGGCCACGGCACCCCCTCTCCTGCCCTTCGGGCATCCTCCCCCTCCAGGGGGGAGGTAGACAAGGGCACAACGGCGGCTGGGTGCCTTCGGGGGGAGGTAGAAAAAGCAGAGAGCGCTAAGCATCGCCAGGGGGGAAGTGAACAACACACGACAACAGCACGCATAGAATTGCTATTGGATTTTTGGCGTTTTTTTATTATACTATAGGTACAATTTAATTCTGTTTTTGGAACTGTACTACGTACAGAATAGCTGCACTAGCGGCCACATCAACACCAAAAACAGCTGTTTGAGGTACAAAACAAACGGACTAATTACCCGGTCGTTTTGTGCCGAATGTTTACCGTTTTTAACGGTAGATTACGGCTGTTATTATTGGGTCAGTTGATGGGCTTAGTAGTAAGGGCCGTTTTTGCGTGGGTTCTCCAAGGCGGATAAATTGAAAATAAAACGAGGAGAAAACAATATGAAAAAAGAAAAACTTAATAAATACCCCCTTACCCCGCTGCGCGGTACTTTCCCCGCAAGGGGGACAGGACACAAGGTTGCAAGTTTAGGGAACCCCCTCACCCGGCCTTCGGCCACCCTCTCCCTCAAGGGGCGAGGTAGAACAACGTGCGGGTTAACGATAACCCTCCTACCCTGCCTGACGGCGCTACTCCCTCAAAGCGGAAAAAACTTATTTTACAACCCTCCTTTGGCACTGCGTGCCACTTCCCCCACAGGGGGGGAAGATAAAGCGGTTATCCCTTCATTACCACAAGGGAGGGAGATAACGGCGCGGGGATTTACGCTGATTGAACTCTTGGTCGTGGTGCTGATTATTGGGATATTGGCGGCGGTGGCGGTGCCGCAATATCAAAAAGCTGTAGAGAAAAGCCGGGCTACGGAAGCTATGTTAATCATTTCAAACTTGGAAAAAGCCATAGATGTGAGGCTGCTTGAACAAGGACTTCCCTCCGGAGAAACACTTTTTTTAGGAAGTACTGCAAACGGAGCAAATACATTGGATATAGACCTTAAAAATTCACTAGACTGTACAAGAGACAGTACCTTGTGCAACGGGAAACATTTTGTTTACTCCGCATATTGTTTTAAAGAAGACAACGACGAAGAATGCGTAATAGAAGCGGCGCGCGTTCAGGGAGGAGATAATAACAACGATATTGAGTGGGATTTATTTTCACGCAGGGATATGGACACGGGCCTTTGGACAAGAACGTGTGTCTATAATTCCTATTTTTCGTACGGGGAAGCGCTTTGCGAAAGCTTGGCTTCGTTGGGATGGGAAGCTGTGGAGGAATAAGCACTACCTGCTGTGCAACAGAAAATATGCAATTGGCTGTTTCCCCGCAAGGGGGACAGAAAAGCATGGGATTATTAGTTTTTCAGCAGGTATTGCCCTAAATAAAAACGCGCGCCTGTGATAAGGGCGCGCGTGCCTTTACGGAAACGGAAGTCATTGGTACAAACTTTGTACTTCGGGTATTTCCAAGAGGTCCTTGGTGACGTTTTGAAACTCGTGCGCGGTGAATGCGGCCACGATGCAAACGCGGAATAAATTATCCTGCTTGGAAACTTGGCTCTTTAAAATTTGGATGTTTTGTTTTTCAATTTGCTTGGTGATTTTTTCGACGACCGACCAGTGGGGCGTGCATACGACGTAGAACGTATCGTAATGGCGCATTTTCTCGACCCACACCAGCGTGCGGCGCAACACTAAATGGACAATTAAAATGGCAGCCGTACATGCGCAAGCCCAGATAAATTCCCCATAGCCTACTGCCATGCCGATAGCGGCTACCAGCCACACGCTGGCGGCCGTGGTGAGACCGGAGATTTTGTTGCCGTCGCGCAAGATGGAGCCTGCGCCGATAAAGCCTACGCCCGTGACGATTTGGGCGGCAATGCGGCCCGGGTCTCCCCCGGCCAGGCCCATAATTTCGGACAGGACGGTAAAAAGCATGGCCCCCAAGCAGATTAGGCAGTTGGTGGCAAAGCCGGCGGGCTTGTCGTGATATTGGCGTTCCATACCCAGGGCGCCGCCGAGGATGAGAGCTAGAATGATTTTAAGAAACATTTCGGTGGTCATAAGACTATCATACAAATCCCGACGGAAAAATGCAAGTAAAAGTAACAGCGGGTGCACAGTTATTAACCACGCCCCGGAGATGTTGCGTTATACGTGGACCAACAATTTGCCAAAATTGGAATATCCAAGGCCGACTTTCGCTTGCGTACTTGCGGCGCTGTGCGCCGTCCGCAAGACGTACGCCGCGCTCAACTTGCGGCCTTGCCTATCCTCAATTTTGACAAATCAGGGTACTGGCTATTTTACCCGGTGCTTGGGGAAGTACCGGCCGCTGTATAGGCGGGGGAAAAATGCAAAAAAACACCCGCCGGGTGGCGGGTGCAAATGTTCCTAAATCCAAGATTAGAAATAGAAACGGCCGGTTAAGGCAGCCCCAAAGCCGGTGCGGTCAGACAAGACGACACCGTCTTTTTTCGCTTTGGCGGCAAAGTTGTAGCGGGCTTCTAAACCTAAAGCAAAGACTTTGGTGAAGCGATATTCGCCACCGGCTACGATGTGCGGGAATACTTTGGTTTTGGATTTGTCATAGGAGCCTTGTTCTAATTCACTGCGCAGGATGGTAACCCCCGCACCGCCGAACCAGGATAGCTTGCCTACGCCGTTATCGCGTTTGTAGTAAACGGTAAAAGGGAAAGAGTAGGTTGTTTCCGTGATTTTTGTATTGAGTCTTTTCCATTCGTTTTCACCGTACATATCCCAGCCGACTTTGGCACCGATTTTGTTGGCTTCGTCATTTAAAGCCCATTCGTGCCGGACTTCTAAGCTGAAGTCACCGGCGTTTTTGTCCAGTTCGCCACCAAAGGTGTCAAACGCTTTTTTCAGGTCTTTGGGGTCGTTTTCACCGGCACCGAGTTTTACACCAATACCCCAATCTTTAGCCATAGCGGCCGGGGCGATAAACAATACGGCCAGTACTGCAATTACGAGTTTTTTCATGTTGTCTCCTGTTTGTAAAATAACTACCCACATACTTTAACAAAAGAGGGAAGAAAAAAGCAAGTGTAAAAACGGCGGGTGCGACAATCCATTAGACGCACAAATTTAAAAACGAAAAGGAGGAGATCCTGAAACGAGTTCAAGATGACCTATTTTTATAACGGCAACAACAAGTACGTGGAAGATCCCCGATATATCCCGCACAGAGACACTGCGGGATGATGATACGGGGATGACAGCTTTTTTACAGCGGGGGGAGCGGGCCGACACCGGAGGGGGGAACCGTGTAGGGTTTTTTTAAGTAGCTTTTGGCTAGGTCGTCAAAGCCCCATTTGTCTTTAAACGTCAGCACGTATTTGTATTGCGCTTGTGCTTGGGTACGCAGGCCCAGCACGTCGTACACTTGGCCTAGGCGCAGTGCGTTCCACACGCCCCAGCGGCTGGGGGATTGGTGTTGGATTTTGCGTTGGCCTTCTTCAAAAAGTTGGCGCGCGGCTTCAAAGTTGCCTTGTGCCATTTGCGCAGTTCCTAAGGCGGTGTAGGCGCGGGGGATGTAAATGTCTTTGTAAAATTTGTCGCTGCCAATAAGGCGTAAAAATTCGTGGGCTTGGGCGGTAACTTCGTCGTAATTTTTGGTCTCGTACAAGCAGATGATTTCCACGTAGTGCATGAGCGGATTTTTGGGGAATTTGGCGCGCAGTTGGCGGATAAATTCCAGCGATTTTTCCGGCGCGTAAAAACCGCTTTGGCGGTTGTTTTGCACGTCAATTAAAATGAGTTTGGCACTGTCGGAGGTAAAATGGGCTTTTTCGCGCGCGGTGTTTAAGTATTGCACGCCCTCCTGCGGGTTGCCCTTGATGGCTACGATGCGTGCTAAAATTTTGATAACCGACGGAAGCGTGCCGGCGTAATACTCGTAAATGCCCAGGCCGAAGTAGGCGTCGTAATACGTAGGGTCCAGCTTGAGGGATTTTTCCAAATTGCCAATGGCTTTGCGGCCGGCAAAGTACGACGTGACCCAGTTGCGGTTGCGCATATTAAACAGCGCGCGCAAGCCGTACAGGGCGCCAATGCCCATGTAGCCGTTGGAATCGTTGGGATATTTTTTGATCCAGCGTTTGATTCCGTCGATGGAGTCATCCAAAATTTTTTCAAAGACTTTGCGTTGGGCGTCGTCGCTGGTTTCAAATTCATACTCGTAGCGGCTCCAGGCAATCATGGCGTTGCCAAAGTGCGCAAAGGGATGGTCCGGGTAGTGTTCAAACACCCAAGCTATGTTTTGCTGTGCGGTGTCAAAATCCAAACTATACACGCCGTTAATGCCCACGGTGGCGTGGTGCATCACGTCGGGCGGGAGCGTAAGTTCCGCGCGCGTGGGGGCCCAGGTAGCCGTTAGCAAGAAGCAGCATGCCGCCAATACGTGCAGGAGTTTGCGCATTACTTGGCCTCAATTTTGTCTTTGCCAAAATAGGGGCGAAGCGCTTGGGGGATAATAACAGAGCCGTCTTTTTGTTGGAAGTTTTCCAAAATGGCGGCAAACGTACGCCCGACGGCCAAACCGCTGCCGTTTAACGTGTGGACATATTCCAATTTTCCTTGTGCGTTTTTAAAGCGCAGGCCCATGCGGCGGGCTTGGAAGTCCAAGCAGTTGGAACAGGAAGAAATTTCCCTAAATTTGTTTTCGCTGGGCATCCAAACTTCGATATCGTAGGTTTTGGCGGACGAAAAACCAATGTCTCCGCTGCACAGTTCTACGACGTGATACGGGATTTCCAATTTTTTAAGTACGTCTTGCGCGTCCAGCACCATTTGCTCAAGCATATCGTACGAATTTTCCGGCTTGGAGAGCATGACCAGTTCTACTTTGTCAAATTGGTGATTGCGTATGAGGCCGCGGGTGTCTTTGCCGTACGTACCCGATTCTTTGCGGAAACACGGCGTATAGGCGGTGAGTTTGATAGGCAGTTCGGCTTCCGGCACGGTGCGGGTGCGGTTTAAGTTGGTAAGCGGAATTTCGGCGGTGGAGACCAAGAATTGTTTGGGCTCGCCGGTGAGTTCGTACATGTCTTCGCGGAATTTGGGCAGTTGGCCGGTGCCGACTAAAATGTTTTCGTTGACGATGACGGGGGGCAGAATTTCGGTGTAGCCTTTTTGGGCGTGCAAGTCCAGCATGAAAGCAATGATGGCGCGCTCCAGGCGGGCACCGTCCCCTTTGAACAGGGCAAAACGGCTGCCGGAAAGAGCGGCGGCGGCTTCAAAATCCAAAATACCGAGTTTTTCGCCGACGGCTTGGTGGTCCAGCGGCGTAAAATCAAACTGCGGCAGCGGAATAGTGCAGGGGACGACTTCGGGGTTGTCGGCATCGCTGGTGCCAAATGGGATTTTTTCGTTGGGCAGGTTGGGGATGCTGAGTAGCAAGTTGTCAATTTCGGCCTTGGCGGGTTCCAGTTCGGCCTCTTTAGCGGTCATTTCTTCTTTGAGCTGCCCGACGGCTTTCATGGCTTCTTGGGCGGCCGCGTCGCCTTGTTCTTTTTTGATTTTGCCGATAGATTTGGACATTTCGTTGCGTTGGGCGCGCAGCTCTTCTACGCGGGCTAAGATTTTTTTGTAAGACGCATATTTGGTTAATACTTCGTCAATTTGCCCGGCCAGTTCCGGCTTGCGCAGGGCAAGGCGTTTTTTGATTTCTTCGGGAGTAGCGATAATTTGTTTGATGTCTAACATAAGTCCTCTTTAATTTTGGTCTAAATCAATAGAATAAGGTTGCGGAAAGTAAGGGCGCAACGGTTTAAACAGCGTGGAGGCGCTTTCCATAGCCAGTGTGGTAAGCAGCCGCGTGCTGACCGGGGCCACCCGGCTTTGCCCGGCTACCAGCACGGCAGAGGTTAGTACCACGGCCACCAGGGCGGCCTTTGTAAACGCAAAGAACATCCGCAACGCCAGGGAGGCGGATTGCTGGGCAAAGGTAATCATAGCGATTTCTCCTGCTTGGCAAGCTGTTTGGTGAAACTTTTAACCAGCTTGCGGGCGATAGCATCCGCGGCATCTAATGCCAGGGCGCTTTCGGTACTGTCGGAGCCGATCCAAATAATTTCGGCCGTTTCTACGTCCACCAGTTTGGCAATAACGGCCACCTTGGCGTTAATGGTATATTCGGTAGGGCGTACGTCTACCGAGTTGGAAACTTGGGTGCCCAGGTTGCGCTGGTAGCCCACGTAGGTACCGTCGGGCATACGCATGACATCTTGGCGGACGATGGGGCGCGACTGGCTGCGGCGCGAGGCCGTCATGGCCAGTTCGGTGCGGGCGGGGGAATAGGAGCTGACCTCGCCGATTAAAAGCACATCCACCCCTAAAATACGGCCGATTTCGCGCGTAGTTTGCGGCGCTAAGTAGCCGGAAACCGAGATGTGATGTTCGCTCAAAATGCTTTCCAGCTGGGCGCGTTCCACTACTTTAAAACCGTTGCGGATGAGATATTTGGCAAACAGATTTTCCACCCCGTTGAGGTCCGCCCACGTGTTGGAAAACGCCATAATACCGATACGGTTCATGTGGCTGAAATCATAGGTGGGGCTGATGACTGCTTTGGGGGTGCAGGCTGCCAAGAGTACACCGGACAATAAACATACGGCCCATTTCTTCATAGTAGTATTATAGCAATTTATGAGAAGAACGGACTAACCTTAACAACCACCGCGATATTATGTTATACGTGGACCAACCATTTGCCAAAATCTTTCCATTTCGCGCCGACTTTCGCTTGCGTACCTGCGGCGCGTTGCGCCGTCCGCAAGACGTACGCTACGCTCAACTTACGGCGCGAACTGGTTTGATTTTGACAAATCAGGGTACCGACTATTTTACCCGGTGTTTGGGGAAGTGCTGGCAGCTGTACAGGTAGGGGGAAAACGACGATTGGCAGATGTCTCTGACGAGACTTTTCCCGTTAAACTGCGCTAGAATTTGGCTAATCAGCTTACTATAAGTTTTACGTGGTACTTGGGGAAGTTTTGGCAGCTGTACAGGCAGGGGGAAAACGACAATTGACAGATGTCTCTGACGAGACATTGTCAGGCAGTGCCTGACCTACAGCTTTAGGGTCCCCCCTCACCTGCCCTGCGGGCATCCTCTCCCTCCAGGGGCGAGGTAGAAAGTTGCACAACGGCGGCCTAGTTACCTCAAGGGAGAGGTGGAAAAATCATCTTATCCTCTATCTTGCCCGGTGCTTGGGGAAGTGCTTTTTAATAACCCCTTACCTGCCCTACCGGGCATTCCCGGATTACAACCTTCCGGGACGGCGCCTTTCCTCCAGAGGGGAAGGGGGAACGACACAACGGCAAATAATGAAAGATTTGAAAAAATTACACTTCATTGTCCACGTAGATAAATCCTTGGTTTTCCAAAGAGCGGCAGATATAACGCCCAATATCTGTAAACTGTGTGAAACATTGTTTTGCCCATTTGTCAGTCGTATCTATCATTCCTTTGCTAAGGATAAGGGAATAGTAATCTTCAATGCTGTTCATGTCTTCATCGAGACGAGATCGATCACTTTCACAGATACAGGTAGAAGAAGAACAAGAACATTCATATATAAAATTTTTAGTGAAATAAGTTCCGTCTTCAACAAAAAAACCTCCTTGCAAAGTGCCGGTGGCATCCAGGTCTTCAAGCGTAACATCTGTTTGCGGGAAGCCGTTTTCCAGCAGAAAAACATCCATGCTGTTTTGGAGGGTTTTCATGTTTGTTAGGGCTTCCGTAAGGCGGGATTTTTCTACGGCTTTTTGGTATTGCGGGACGGCCACGGCGGCTAAAATACCAATGATCAGTACCACCACTAAGAGCTCAATGAGGGTAAAGGCGGCGAGATGCCCCTTGGCCGGGGCATTGTCAGGCAGTGCCTGACCTACAACGGCGAACGGCAACCCCCTCACCTGGGCTTCGCCCATCCTCTCCCGCCAGGGGCGAGGTAGAAACAGGTACAACGGCGACCTATTCACCTCCACGGGCGAGATAAAACAAGCTGCTGCTTTTATGACTTCGTTTTTGTTTTGCATTTGGGTTCTCCTCTCTGTTTTGGAAGAACCGATGCAAAACGGCTGTGTTGCCCGAAGATGAGGTACATGTTCAAACAAAAACAGCCGCGGTTTACCATACAGTAAACACTCGGCACAACACTTCAGGGTTATAAGGCCTGATGTATTATGCCTATAGCAGGCTATTTTTGGAGTACCTCATCGCTTTTTTAAAAGCCATCCGTATTCCACATACGGTTCCAAAAACAGATTAAAATTTTTTGTACTGCTTTTTTATTGTAACATATTTCCAGTAAGTGGGGGAAAAAGGATTGTCAAACGGAAAGAAAAAATTTACAATATACGTATCTTAACTTGTGCAAAAGGAGAGGTATGAAAAAATTACTTTTAGCAGTTGCATTGTTGTTGGCTTTCCCGGCCGCATTTGCCCAAACCTATTATCCGGTAAATGACTACGGCGTGGGCGGCGGTATGAACCATATTGAATTTTACGGCGGTATGGTGCTGCCCCAACAGGCGTGGAGACACGACGGTGACCGTATTGACCTAGGGAATACCGGCTGGACGGCCGGACTGTTGTTTTACCGCAACTTGACCCGTGTGGTGGGGCTGGGGTTTGACGGCAGTTATGCCCAATTTGGCGACGGCGACAAAATGAATGAAGGAGCCGCCAACGAATCGTTCTACCGCACCGGCGTAGCCACCGGGCTATTAAGCATGCGCTTGATTGCTTTCCCGCGCCATTCTACGCGTATCTATTTCCCGTTTGGCGTAGGGGTGGGGCACTTTTTCACCCGGGAACGCTTTGTAGACGGTTCCCACAAAACTTACGACTGCACCAACCTGGCCGGGATGGGCGGTATCGGCTTAGAGTTTGATGCAGATGAAACCGTTACGTTTGGGGTGGAAGGGCGCATGTATTTGATGAGCCTGAACAACGAAACCAAAGATAAATTTGGCAAAGGACATATCCGCTATTTTGATATTATTGCTAAGTTGGGTTTCCGCTTCTAAGAAATTTTCGTACAAGAAAAAGGGCTCCTGCGGGAGCCCTTTTTTGCGGGGTTAAAAGGCGTTAGGGTCGGCAGAGTCTTCGGCTAATGTGAGGTTGCCGTCAGAAAGACAAAGCGTGTAGCCGTAGTATTGGTAATACTCAATGAGTTCGTTTTTGGGAACTTCCACCTTGGGGTTGCGTTTGTGGCGCGCTTGCATGACGTAGTAATAGGGGACTGTTTGGAGCGGGTCCGTATCCGTGGTACGCACAAAATAACGGTGTAGGTTTTTAGCTACCGGCAGAAAATACATTCCCAATTTGTTTTTCAGCGTATCGTCCGAACAGAGTGTTTTGTTTTCCAGCATCTTATATTCCGCGCGGGAAATTTCAGTGTAGCCTTTTTTTAAGAGCGCCTGGGCGCGGGCTTGCACTTTTTTGAGCTGCGCCGGGGAGGGGGGAACCGCTTGGTTGGGCAGTAAATAACTTTTTTGACCGGCCAGCGCTTGGGTGTAGACGGTGAAGCCTTCTTCGGTTAAGGTAGTTTCGGGAGTGAAAACGGGTTTACCTTCTTTGTTGCGCAGCGAGAAAATAGATTGGATGGGAATGTTCAAACGGCGAAAAACTAATACCGCGTCTTGCCCAATACTTTTTTCCAACGCGTTAAAACCGTCCAGGGTGAGCAGCTCGCGCGCGAAATCGGTCCCTTGGTTGAGGGTAACGATGTAATCTTTGGGTAAGTTGCGGCCGAATTTGTTTTTTAAATAGTCCACACCGCGGCGTTGCTCGGCCTGGTGCATGCGAAAAAATAGGGTGCGGTTTTCGTCGGTTAGGGTGGTTTCTTCCGGCTTGACGGCCAGGCGTTGTTTGAGCGCGATTAAAATGTCGTCATCGGTCAGGTACTCCGGCTCCAGGACGATCAGGCGGCGGCGGGCAATTAAATTGAGCGGTTCTACGGCCAGCGCAGAGGTGTAGGCTTCGGCGGCGCCTTGCGTGTCGCCCTGGGTTTCTAAAATGGCCCCTTTGCCCACTAGTGAATTAACATTGGCCGCGTTGTACTGTAAGGACTGTGAATAAAGCGCCAAGGCTTGTTTGTTTTGGCGGTTTTTAAGCGCAATGTCCCCCAGCATGGAGTAGGTGTAAGACCAATAAGGGCTATTGCGCTGCATGTGCGTAAGCGCGGTTTGAAAATGGGATTGGGCAACGTCCAGCTTATCTTGTGTGAGGTATACGCCGCCCAGCGAGAGGTGTGCGTCCACGTTTTGCGGGTCTAAGGTGAGGCAGCGCTCAAAAATTTGTTCGGCTTGCGGGTAGTTTTGGTTGGTATAGGCTATTTTCCCTTCGTCTAAACAAGACGAAAGGGTTTGCTCGGCTTGCAGCGGCAGCGCGCACGCCAGCACGGTACAAAGCACCCACATGTTAGAAAAATGTTTTAAGTAAGGCATAACACACCTGTTGTAATTTTTCCCACTTGTTTAACTTAATAGCTTGGGTAAACAAAAAACCCGTCTTCTCTATTTTAGCAAGATTTTTGCGGTAAATATATCCCATCATGCGGCAAGGTAACACTGCGGTGGGGGGAAAATGGTCCAAAAGGGTAAAAGCTTGGGTGTATTTTTCGCGCGCACGCGCGGCGGTTTGCTGCAACAGGGCCGGCAACTGCGGGGCTTGCCCTTGCAAAATGTCTTGCGGCAAGTACGTACACGGCAGGTAAACGCGGCCGAGTTGAGCGTCGTCATACACGTCGCGCACGATGTTGGTAAGCTGCACGGCTTGCCCCAGGGCAAGGGCTAAAGAGTCGGCCTGTTGGCCGGCCAGGCCCAAAATATCCAGCGTGGTTTTGCCCACGATAACGGCCACGCGGTAGAGGTACCAGTCCAGCTCTTCAAAGGTGGCGTAGCGCTTTTTTTCTAAATCGGCTTGCATGCCTTCTAAAAGCAGCGTAAAACGGTCCTGCGCCAAGCGGAAATCTTGCACGTCTTGTAGTAAGGCGCGGCCCAGCGGCGTTTGCGGGTGGCCTGCGTAAACGCGGGCAATTTCTTGGCCCAGTTGGTGCAGAGCCTCACGGGGGTTGGGGCGGTTGGGTTCGTCGGCAATATCGTCCGCCAGACGGCAAAAAGCGTAATAGTCGGCCAGCGCCCGGCGTGCCTTGGGTTTTAAGAAGAAGAAGGCCGGGCCGAAACTGGACTTTTTATACGCTTGGGGGGAGTTCATTTGCGTTTGCCTTTATGTAAGTACGAAAGCGCGGCCCCGGTAGCCGTAGCGTAAATAGCATGCGGGGGAATGATAAAGTTGATGCCGTGCATGCGCTTGAGTAACGTGAAAACTTTTTGGGCGGCCGGAACTTGTGAAAGGGTGCCCGTGACAATAACGTTGTTCATGTTTTCGTTAAGGCAAGCAAAAACGGCCATCATGCCGACGGTTTGGAAAACTAAATTGAGTACGCCGGCGGCTAAATCGGCCGGGGTGTGTCCGTCTTCCATTTTGCCAAAGTTGGAGGCGGTAATGTCTTTGGCTAAGTGGGAAATAGCGCGGGGGGAAATGTCGCCAATGTTTAGGTCTACTTTGCTAAGTTTGCCTTCTTCGGCCAATTTGACAATGCTGCGAAACGATTTGACCCCGCACAGCTTGTTGCATAGTCCCAACACCGTGCCGCCGCCTACGCCGGAGCCGCCGATGTGAAAAATGCCTTGTTTGCCGGCGCGCACAAACGCGGTGCCCGTGCCCAGGCTGACAATAAGACCTTCTTTTTTATTGGACAACGCCAGCCCGCCCAGGCCGATGGCTTGAAATTCGTCCACGGTGGAAGCGGGGATGCCGTATACTTTTTTTTGAAACAGGGCCGAGCCGACCCCGGTTAAAATAATTTGTTTCACGTCCGTAAGGGCAAGTTTGTTTTCGTTAATAAATTTGCCCAAGGCACCATAGGCCGAGGTTTGCGGGTCGGCCGCTTCTACTTTGAGCATACCGACCAGTTGGGCTTTGTCTGTATACCCCACGATTTTGGTGGTGGAACCACCGACGTCAATACCGATAATAATGCTCATTTTTCCTCCAGACCGATGGACTTTAAAAATGGGGTGTTGTTGACCGGGCGGCCCAAGAAATTTTCAACGAGTTGGGTTTCGTCCTCGCTGCCGCCTTTTTCCAAAATTTCGCGGCGGTATTTCAGGCCGGTTTGCGGGTTAAAAATACCGTTCTTTTCAAATTCACTGAAAAAATCTTCGGCAATCACTTCGGACCATAGGTAACCGTAGTAACCCGCATCATAGCCGCCCATAATGTGGGCGAACGCGGCTTGCGGAAGGGTGTTTTTGGTCAGCGGCAAGGCGCGGATTTTTTTGGTTAAATCAAAGTAGAGTTTTGTAGAGTCGGGCGTGCGGGGAGCGGTGTGCAGTGTCATGTCGTACTGGGCAAAAAAGTTTTGCCGCAAGTACGCACCGCCGTTGCCAAAATTTTTGGCAGCGAGCATCCGCTTGATTAAATCATCCGGCAAGGGTTCGCCCGTTTTGTAATGGCGGCTGATTTTTTTAAGTACAGCGGGGTCCCACGCCCAGCGTTCCAAAAGTTGGCTGGGGGCTTCGACAAAATCCCAACTGACACTGGTGCCGGAGAAGGCTTTGTATTTGGATTTGGTGAGCGCGTTGTGCAGGACGTGGCCAAACTCATGAAACAGTGTTTCCACTTCGCCGTGTTTGAGTAAAGAGGGGGTGTCTTTAGAGGGCTTATTCATGTTGGCCACTATGGCGACAAACGGCATTTGATACGTGCCGTCTTCTTTTTCAAAACCTTCCACGAGGTCAAAGCACGCGGCGTGTTTGTATTTGCCTTCGCGCGGGTAAAGGTCCATGTAAAAGTAAGCGACGGGGGCCGAGGTGGCTTTGTCTTTAATGAGGAAGGACTTAACGTCCGGGTGCCAGGTGGGGATGGCGGCGGGCTCAAACGTGATGCCAAAGAGGTTGCCAAACAGGTCCAGCATGCCGTCGATGACAACTTGGGAAGGGAAATATTCTTTGATTTTTTCACTGTCTAACTGCAAATTTTCTTTGCGGTATTTGTTAGCCCAGTAGCCCGATTCGTACGGGTAGAGCGTGCGGAACTTTTTGCCGGTTTTTTCGTTCTTGTACGCGATTAAAAATTTATCTTCGGCTTTGCCCATGGGTTTTAATTTTTTTTGTAAATCCTTTAGAAACTTCATGACGGTTTGCGGGTTTTTGGCCATGCGGTTTTCCAGCTTGAGGTTGGCGTGGGTGGGGTAGCCCAAGAGTTGCGCAATTTGGCGGCGCAGCGTGACGGTTTTTTCCAAGAGTTCCACGTTCTTTTCGCCGCCGCGGCGGTTATACTTATATTCGAGGGCTTTGCGGGCTTGTTCGTCGTCGGCGTTTAGCATAAAGGGGACATAGTCCGGGTAGTCCAGCGTGACGAGGTATTTGCCGTCCTGCGTTTTTTGGAGCTTGCCGATGTAGTCTTCGCCCAGGCCGGAGAGTTGCGCGCGCGTGACGGCCAGCGGGTCTTTATATTCCTGGACGTTTTTGTCAAACTCAATGACGTATTGGGCTTCCTCTTTGTTAAGGGCTTTGAATTTTTCCAGGTCTTCGTCGTTTAGGTCCATCCCGCTGTGCTTAAAACCAATGAGCATTTCTTTGACGAGCTTGGCTTCCACCGGGCCGAGCTGGGGGTTCGTATCGGTATATTCGCGGATGGCTTTGTAGACGTCGCGCCGGGTGGCTACGTCGACCATGTATTGGCTGATTTGAAGTTGTAAATCGCGCACGGTGTTGCGGAAGTTTTCGTCGGTAGAAACGTAGGAGAGAAACCCGCTCATGCCCAGGGCTTCGGAGTATTTGTCAAAGGCTTTTTCGTAGCCCAGGATGGTGTTTTCAAAGGTGCGCTCTTGCGCCGGGATGGCGATCAGCGCGGACAGATCCTTTTCCAGCTGTTGCCGGGCGGCGGCTTCGGCCGGGGCCAGGTCTTCGGCTTTGTAATTAAAATGGAGGACACCGTCCTTATTAAACATATTTGGCATACTAAAAACTCCCGTGGATAAGAAAAATAAAAAGAGTGTGAGGATGAATTTTTTTGTCATACTCATATCATAGCATTTTTCTTACTCGGGCGCTCGGGGGTGACAACGGCAAACGGCAACCCCTTCACCTGCCCTAGCGGGCATCCTCTCCTTCCGGGGGAGAGGTAGAAAGTTGCGTAACGGCGGGGCCCATGGGATAGTATTTATAAAAAAGGGCGGCTAAAAGCCGCCCGGTGGGGAAAATTTTTAACAACAACAAGCGTGTCCACCCTCCATGTTTAATGCATCCGGCACATCAAAAGAGGGGAAAGAGGCATCATCAAAACAACTAGCCTGCGTAGACTGAGCCCTAAAGGTTCCGTCTTCATACAAACATACGCAAGTATCCGTTTTCCAGTCTGCTGCACCTGCCAAAATGGAAGGGACGTTGGATATATAGGCGCGGTCCACGAAATAAGAAAATTTACCATCATACATACTATTATCCTCTATTTCTCCTAGTTGAATATCCAAATTTTCGGGATGTCCGCAAACATCATTTTCATCCCAATCAATTTTCCCATTGGCTAATTCGCAAACCTTAATGGCATTGCCCAATGCTTTTAAATTGCTAATTCCTTCGGCCCAGCGGGCTTTAAATACCGCTTTTTGGTATTGGGGTATGGCAACAGCGGCGAGGATGCCGATAATTAGCACGACGACTAAAAGCTCAATCAAGGTAAAGCCGCCCATTGTTTTCCTCGCCCTCGGAGGGAGAGGGTGGCCGAAGGCCGGGAGAGGGGAGTGTAAAAAGGATTTATCGGTTACCCCCTCTTCTGTCCTAGCGGACATCTTCCCCCTCCAGGGGGGAAGAAACCCCGCGTTTAACATAGGTTGCTTTGTTTGCGTGAAACCCCGCCGGGTGTTTGTGTGTTGCATAACTACCTCCTATTCTTTTTTTAAAGGGCTGTTATGGAACCACAAAAACGGCCGTACGTTGTGAGTATATTCGAACCCTCCAACCAAACAGCCGTAATTCCTCGTTTGCACGAGAAACGTTCGGTACACAAGGATGGCCGTCCTCGCGTACCTAATACAGCTGCTTTTGGATTCGAATATATCTCCAAGGGAGAGGTCCGTTTTGCAACGGTTCCAAAAACAGATTCAAATTTTTTACTGCTCCTTTATTGTAACAAATTTTTTGAAGGCGGGGGATGGTTGGATGACGGTGAAAGACAACGGAAAAAGACACCCCCTCTCCTGGGCTGCGCCCATCCTCCCCCTCCAGGGGGGAGGTAAAAAGAGGTATGGCCGCGGGGGCGGAGCCCTTCAAAAATAACAGTTTACAAACAACCGTATTTGTTATAATATATACATACTTATCTTAATAAGGAGCGTGATAAAACCTCATGTACGAAGCATTTGTTCCCAAAGAAATCTTCCTTACCAAAGGAATCGGCCGTCATAAAGAAAAACTCGCCAGCTTTGAAGAAGCATTGCGCGATGCTAAAATTGCCAGCTTTAACTTGGTGCCCGTTTCCAGCATTTTCCCGCCCGGTTGCAAAATTGTACCCGTGGAAAAAGGTCTTAAAAAATTAAACGCCGGTCAAATTTTACACTGCGTGATCAGCCGCAACACCAGCAACGAATACCGCCGTATGATTGCGGCGTCCGTGGGTGTGGCGATCCCCAAAGACCGCACGCACCATGGGTATCTCTCCGAGCACCACAGCTTTGGCGAAACCGACAAACAAGCCGGTGACTACGCCGAAGATTTGGCAGCCTTGATGCTGTCCACCACCCTGGGGATTGATTTTGATAACGATACCACCTGGGATAAAAAAGAAGAAATTTGGAAGATGAGCGGTAAAATTGTCCGCACGTCCAACGTTACCCAGTCCGCGGTGTGCGCCAACGGTGTATGGACCACCGTGATTGCTGCTGCGGTGTTTGTAAGCTAATTATCACGGAAGTTTTTTGTGAGCGACAACGTACAAATTGATAAGTTTATGGGGCTAGAGAGCAAAAAAAGCGCTCTAGCCTCTTGTAAGTTCGTAGTAGTGCCCGTACCGTTTGAAAAAACGGTATGCTACGGGCACGGTACTGCCAAGGGGCCCGCGGCGGTGATTGAGGCTTCCACCCAAATTGAACTGTGGGACGAAGAAACCAAAACCGAAACGTGGGAGTGGGGCATTAACACCCAGCCCGCCGTTAACTGCAAGGGTTCCACCAACACGGTGTTTAAAAATATCGATAAAACCGTGCGCAACCTGATGCAATATAAGGCTATCCCCTTTTATATTGGCGGGGAACATACGGTTACCCAAGCCCTGGCGCAGCCCTATATTGATAAGTACAAAAATTTGAGCATTTTGCACTTTGATGCTCACGCGGATTTGCGCGAAACGTTTGAAGGAACGCCCAAGTCGCACGCGTGTGCCTTATACCCGGCTAGCCGGCAAGTGCCCGTGGTGCAAGTGGGCATCCGCAGTGTGGCCAGCGAAGAAAAACAGTATTGCAACGCCGGTAAAGTGACTACGTTTTTAATGCACGAACACCGCGATGTGAAAAAACTCATCCCGCAAGTGCTTAAGAAATTGACCGATACAGTGTACCTTACCATTGATGTGGATGGGTTTGACCCGTCGGTCATCCCGGCTACGGGCACGCCGCAGCCCGGCGGATTTATGTGGTATGAAGCGCTGGACCTGTTGCGCGAAGTGATTAAACATAAAAAAATTGTGGCCGTGGACGTGGTGGAAGCGTGTGCGCGCAAGGCTGACACGATTACGGAGTTTAATGTGGCTAAGCTGATATACCGCTTGATGGGGTATTTGGCTTTGAAGAAATAGAAACGACCCTGTAAAATTGCACGTACGTATGCAGGCACAAACTTTTTTGTTTGTGCCTGCGTGTTTTGTACCTGAAAAGGGAGATTAAAAGATTTCGTCAAAATCCGTTTCTTTCAATGAAGATTGGCGGGTTTTTAAGTCGTAAGTTAGAATAAAAAGGCGGGATTTTTGCCCCGGGATTGTGAGCAGAAAAGGAGATTGTTCAATTTTAAAAATTACTTTATCTGCATCCGAAAAGTCTATGAGTTTTTCCAAATGATTGAAATCAACTAAATGTTGGTTGTGAAACAGCTGGACGGTACGCAGCGTGAATTCGCCGCGCTGCGCTTCCACAACCCCGATGGCTTGATCTAAGGAAATTTCGCCTATTTGTTGGCCGTTAAATACAAGGGGTTGCCTGGTTACGCCCTGGTGGTAGGCCAGCAAAAGTTGGCGGATGTGTTCGGCCGGGACGACAAAGCCAATTTGCTGTTTGTGGGAACTGCCCGCGTGAATGCCGACCACTTCGTTGCGGGAGTTGAGCACCGGACCGCCGCAAGCGCCTTCACGGCTCAGGCGGTCTTGTACTTGCAGAGAAGTAATAATTTGGTGCGGGTGGACTTCTTGTACAATGCGGCCGGTTTCATGCCTGATTGCGTCATCAAAAAAACTAAGCGAATGAAGTTTTTCCCCCACCCGGGGCGGATGGGCCGCCAGTTCCAAGGGGGTCAAGTTTTTGATTTGCTCCGGCGGGAGTTCAAAAAGCGCAACATCGTTGAGGATGTGGTTCCCCTGGGCCACAAAACGTACCGGGAAAGTTTGCCCCTTAGCGTTTTGTGCTGTGAGGTTTTCCTGGGGCCTGAAATAATAATGAGAGACCGTTATGCCCCAAAGATATTTTTTGCCTTGGTAGGTCTCTTGCAAAACAAAGGAGGAGGCATCCAGATCGTACGCATCATGGATACCCAGGAGTTTAAGGGTTTGAAAGGAACGAGAGAGCGCTTGCGGGTTGGCTGCTGCCCGGGCGGCGGCATTTTCGGCCCGGACCATAGCTAACGAACGGGCAGCCTGCAGCGAGGAAGGCGCTTTAAAGAAATTGTGCGCATGACGCCAAAAACCTTGGGCCTGCAGCGGGACTGCGGCACATATACACGCAAGCAAACATGCAAAACGTTTCATATATAGTATTGTAGGATTTTCAGGACGCGGGGACGAGGGCCTTTGGACCTAAGGGGAAATAGGCCCTAACGGATTTTATGCCTTACCGATGAGTTTTAAAAATTCGTCTTCGGTCATTACAGGGATGCCCAACTCGCTCGCTTTGCGCAGTTTGGTGCCGGCGTTCTCGCCGGCTACCACAAACGACGTTTTTTTGGACACGCTGCCGCTGGCGTAGCCGCCGTATTGTTTGGCTAGCAGCTCGGCCTCGGTACGTTTGAGGGTTTGGAGTTCGCCGGTAAATACAATGGTTTTGCCTTCTAAAATGTTGCCGGAAAGCTCTTTTTTGGGTTGGGTGAAATTTAAACCCGCCTGGCGCAGTAGTTCAATTTGCGCGCAGACTTTGGGGTCCCTAAAAAAATCATAAACGCTTTGGGAAACTGTCTCGCCAATTTCGCGGATTGTTTGTAATTCTTCCAAACTGGCGGCTTTTAGCGCGTCCAACGTGCGGAATTTATCGGCCAAAATTTCGGCGGTTTTTTCGCCCACAAAACCAATGCCCAAAGCGAATAGGAGTTTGGAAAGCGGTTTGTGCTTGCTCTCTTCAATCGCGTCCAGTAAATTTTTGGCTTTTTTGTCTTTGAAATTTTCCAAATTAAGGACGTGGAAAAAAGTTAAATGGTAAATGTCGGCAAAGTCCGTGAGGAAATTGCGCTCTAACAGCTGGTCCATGACCACGTCGCCCAGGCCGTCAATATCCATCGCGTCGCGCGAAGCAAAGTGCAGCAACCGCGCGCGCAGCTGCGCCGGGCACGACGGGTTTACGCAGTAATAACCTACTTGGCCGGGCTCTTTGTACACCTTGCCGCCGCAGACCGGGCAGAGCGCGGGGGGCAAAATTTCTTGCGTGCCTTTTTGCTCTACCACTTTGACGATTTTGGGGATGACCTCGCCGGCGCGTTCCACAATCACTGTGTCGCCCACGCGCACGCCCAAGCGTTTGATTTCATCAAAATTGTGCAGCGTGGCGTTGGAAATGGTAACCCCGCCAATGCTGACGGGTTCCAGCTCGGCCACCGGGGTAATAATGCCGGAGCGGCCGACGGAAAAAACAACATTTTTAAGTGTGGTGGTGGCTTGCGGGGCCGGGTATTTGAAGGCAATGGCCCAGCGCGGGCTTTTGGCGGTGGAGCCCAATATTTGCTGTTCTTGAAACGAGTTTACTTTGACGACCAGGCCGTCCACATCAAAAGGCAGTTGGTGGCGGGTTTGGTCAAACGTGTGATAAAAGGAAATAATCTCTTCTATATTGGTTGTTTGCAAGCGCACCGGACCGACGGTAAAACCCCAGCTTTGGCACAAATCTATAAACGCACTGAAACTTTGCGCCGGGACGTTGCCCGTGCCAAACGAGTGGGCAAAAAATTTCAGCGGACGTTGGGCCACAACCTCGGCATTTTTGTGGCGCAAAAAACCGGCGGCGGCGTTGCGGGTGTTGGCAAAGGTGTTCTCGTTTTTTTCTTGTTGGATTTGGTTGAGGACCATTAAATCTTGTTTTTCCAAATATACCTCGCCGCGGATTTCCAGCCGGCCTTGCGGAGCGTTGCCCGCTAACGTGTGCGGGATGCTTTTTATCGTGCGCACGTTGGCGGTAATATCTTCGCCGATTTTGCCGTCGCCGCGGCTGGCGGCTTGAATCAGTTGGCCGTTTTCGTACGTAAGCGAGCACGAAACGCCGTCAATTTTGGCTTCCACGACCATTTCAAACGATTGCGTTTGCAAGGCTTTGGCGGTGCGCTGGTGCCAGGCGCGGATGTCGGCCTCGTTGTACGAGTTGTCCAGCGACATCATGGGCACGGCATGGGTGATTTGCGCAAAGGACTTGCCGGCCTTGCCGCCTACGCGCTGGGTGGGGGAATTTTTGGTGCGAAATTGAGGGTAAGCGTCTTCTAAATCTTTGAGTTTTTTGTAAAGCTCGTCGTATTGCGTATCCGACAAAACGGGCGCATCCAAGTTGTAATACAAGTTGTTGTGGTAATTGATTTGCTTTTTGAGCGCTTCAATTTCGTCCTTGGGGTGCATAGGGATCCCTTATTTTTTGCGCTCTTTTTTGAGTTGGTCCAAAAGCCCGTTGATAAACTTGCTGGAATTTTCGGTAGAGAACTTTTTGGCCAGCTCAATCGCTTCGTCAATAATGGCGGGGATGGGGGTTTTCTCTTGGCTGAAGACCATTTCATAGGTGGCCATGCGCAAAATGGAGCGGTCCACCGCCGACATGCGGGTAATGGTCCAGTTTTTGGCATAGGCCGAGACCAGCTTGTCGATTTGGGCCAGGCGGGCCGTGGTGCCGTGTACCAGCTCTTCACAAAACGGATAACATTCGGCCAGCTCGCCCTTGAATTGCGCCATGTAGGCGGCGGTGGCTTCGGGCGCCAGGGCGGCGCTGTCGGCGTAATACAAAGATTGCAAGGCACATTCGCGTGCTTGTCTGCGGTTGCTCATAAGGCCCCCTTAAAATTGAGAAAGAAGATATTTCTATTTTAGCAAATTTGGCGCAAGCTGCGCTACCCAACGTCCGCGCACAACATATACGATAGAAGTTACATTAGGGGCCGCGAGAGGTGAGGTAAGTGCACGGGGGGAAAACGTCGGTGGAAGAACTAATTTTACAACCCTCCTTTGGCACTGCGTGCCACTTCCCCCACAAGGGGGGAAGATGATAAGGTAGAGTACGCTAAATATCGCAAAAGGTGCGAGCCGCACGGGCAAATTGCACACCGAATGAGTACAAGGGGGCTCTAAACTATCCATTAAATTCTATACGTACATCCCGAGGCTTCTTCATCTTGAAGGTCTATTCCATCTCGAGACAGTCCCTTGCAAATTTGTGCCGCCAAATTATTTTTTTTATTACTGATACAATAAAATCCTGGGCCATCGTCATGCGTTGTATGAATGAAAAATGTTTGAATCACGGGCAAGGTTGTCCGATCGGCGGCTATACCAGCACACGTCCCCGCCGAACCACAACTATACATATATGTATTGGGACGAGTGGAATCAGACTTCCACCAAGTGGTTATCCTGTCCGAAGGGATAGATATATCCAGCGCTTCTAAATCGAGTGTATATTCCTCATTGGCTAAGTAATAAACCTCTTGAGCTTGACTAATTGTTTTCAGCAAGGATAGGGCTTCTGTTGCACGTGATTTTGCCACCGCTTTTTGGTATTGTGGAACGGCTACCGCGGCAAGAATGCCGATAATCAGCACAACGACTAACAGCTCAATAAGCGTAAAGCCGTTGGGGAAACAACTTTGCGTAAAACCCCGCCGGGTGTTTTTCTTTGTCATACATTTTCCTCACTTTTATTTTTTCAATTCATCTGCTTTGGAAAACGTATGCAAAAACGGCCTTTCGCTTAAGTCTTTCTCCCAGTCTTAAACAAAACAGCCGTAGTTTACCCGTAAGTAAACGTTCGGCACAAAATAGAGGGATTATAAGTTCCGCTATCTTGCACCTTAAACAGCTGTTTTTGGAGGGAGAAAGAACCTTGAGGTACTTCCGTATGCTTATATACGGTTCCAAAAACAAGATAGAATTGTACCTATAGTATAATAAAAAAGTTTGAGTTTTGCCAGTTTTTCAAACTAATCAATTTTTGCACTTTGAAAAAAGCGTGTGCTTTGTTAATATATCCAAACCTAAGGAGGTATGTATGATGAAAAAACTAGCTGTATTTTTAGCCTTTGTAGCCCTGGGGATGGTGCTGGCCACCGTCGCTCAGGCCGAAACCGTACGCGGGGAAGGGCGCTATATGGAAAAAATGATGGAACCCATGCCCCCTTTTCACGCGATTGACGTGCGCGGCGATGCGCAGGTAGACGTGTGGCAAAAACCCGAGCAAGGGGTCATGGTATCCGGGAAAAGCAACCTGGTGGCACTGGCCGATATGCGCGTGGAAGACAAAACGCTGATTATTGATTTCAAGCGGCCGGTACACGTGAAAGGGGCGCATGCCTTGCATGTAACCGTAATGGCGCCGCAGCTGCATGCAATTTCCGTACACGGCAACGGGCGGGTGCGCGTGCGCGGCGGCATGGAAACCACCCAGCTGGCATTAACGGCCGCCGATAAGGCGTACGTGACGGGCGATTCCATTAAAGCTGACACGCTGCGCGTGCAAGCCATGAACCACGCCGAAGTGGACCTGGAGCGGTTGCACGCTAAGGAATTGGAAGTGGCTTCGTTTGATAAAGCGGAGATTGAGCTTTCCGGCCACGCCGAAACGGCCAACCTGACCAATAACGGCCATAGCGATATCGACGCCGCCGACCTGCGCGTGAACCATGCGCAAGCGGTGGTAAATGCCAAGGGCGATGTGGAAGTGTTTGCGATGCACTCCTTAAAAGCCCATGCCAACGGCAGCGGTAAAATTGAATACCACGGCCAACCGACGCTTACGCGCGGCGGAAATATGAAAAAAATCCAGCCCGCATTTGAGGATTAACAAAGAGGGAAAAGGGGGGGCGAAAGCCCCCTTTTTTTGCTTGTGCAAAGAGGAAAAACTTATTTTATAACCCCCTTACCCCGCTGTGCGGTACTTTCCCCGCAAGGGGGACAGGACAAAAGGAGATACTTATTAACACCCCCTCACCTGGGCTTCGCCCATCCTCTCCCTCCAGGGGCGAGGTGGAAAATTGTACAACGGCGGCTAAGCACCTTCAGGGGCGAAGTAGGAAGGAGCATAACGGCAATTTATTTACCGCAAGGGGGCCTTTTCTTGTATAATATATTAGGATTATGAAAAAACTTATTTTATTATTAGTAGCTGCTGTGTTACTGGGCGTGTTGGTAATTGTTTATCTGCCGCTAACGCCTAATGAACAAACGCCCCGGGTGGGGGCGGACCGCGATACGCATGGGTGTATCGCTTCGGCCGGATATACCTACAGCGTGGTACGTAACGCGTGCATCCGCGTGTGGGAAGAAGGCATCCAATTAGTGCCAACCGTGCAAATTGAAAACCCCGTGTTAGCTGCTTATGCGGTGCAAAGCGAGGACGGCAACCAAGTAGAAGTGTTTTTGCCGGGAACGCCTGCGGGATTGGTACTTAGCCGGGAGCAAAATATAGATATCCCCACGTGGGCCGGCGACGGCTGGGTGCTATCCTACGACCCGGACCGGGGGTGGAAGCTTTCCCAAGGCGGCGAAGTGATTTACGCCAGCAAGGCACAATAAGGATGTGCTTATATCCCCCTTTTTAACAACTCCCTCACCTGGGCTCCGCCCATCCTCTCCCTCCAGGGGCGAGGTGGAAAATTGTAC
>CAMVRX010000008.1 GCA_947170005.1 uncultured Elusimicrobium sp. | reverse complement strand
TTGTCTTTCTCCCCCAAAAAAGGTATCCTTTTATATATATTGCTTATTGGAGGCACTATGCCCGAAACTCCCGTTTTGGAACGTATCTTATTTTCACAGGAACAGCTAGCCCAGCGCGTGGCCGAGTTAGGCCGCCAAATTTCAGCCGATTACCGTGGTAAAATGCCGCTGTTTGTAGGTATCTTGCGTGGCTGTATTTTATTCTATAGTGATCTAATGAAACAAATCAGCGTGGACTGCAATATGGATTTTATGTGCTTATCGTCTTATTCCGGCACGTCCAGTACCGGGCAAGTACGTACTATGCTCGACCTGCGCGAAAGTATCAAAGGCCGCCACGTGGTAGTGGTGGAAGATATTGTAGATACCGGGCTTACCTTGGAGTATTTGATGAATAACTTGCAGTCGCGCGGGGCGGCCAGCCTGGAGATTTGCTGCCTGCTCAATAAGCCCTGCAACCGCAAGGCGGATATCCACCCCAAATACGTGGGTTTTGAAGTAGGCGACGAATTTGTAATCGGTTACGGCTTGGACTATAATGAGCTGTACCGTAATTTACCTTACATAGGGGTTTTTAAGAAATAATGAAAAATAATAAACATCCCAATAGCCGCAAAATGATTTCCCTGGGCCAAATTGCCGGGTGGATTGCGGTGTTTGTAGTGGCGGTTTTGCTGTTCAACCGCCCCGGTACTAAATCTAATTTATTGGATTATTCGGATTTTAAACAAAAAGTGGCCGCCAGTGAAGTGTCGGACTTGAGCGTCGGTTCGGAAGTGATTTCCGGTATGTACAAAAACGAACAGGGGCAGTTTGTCCCTTTCAAAACCGTGCGCATGACTGACCCGGACCTAGTCAAAGAGCTTTCCGCCGCAAACGTCAAATACAAAGCCGAAAAAGACAACAGCTGGATTGGGAACATTTTGTTTAACGTATTGTGGATTGTATTGTTAATCGGTTTGTGGTGGTTTATTTTCCTGCGCCCGCAGCGCAGCGACGGCAAAAGCGCCATGAGCTTTGCGCGCAGTAAAGCCAAAATGCAAAACCCGGCCGAGCAAACCGTTACGTTCAAAGACGTAGCCGGATGTGACGAAGCCAAAGAAGAACTGCAAGATATTATTAAGTTCTTAAAAAACCCTAAAAAATTCCAAAAATTAGGGGGCAAACTCCCCAAAGGTGTGCTCTTGTACGGGGCTCCCGGTACGGGCAAAACGCTGCTGGCTAAAGCGGTAGCGGGGGAAGCGGGCGTGGCTTTTTTCTCGGCCTCGGCCAGTGAATTTGTGGAAATGTTCGTAGGCGTCGGCGCGGCGCGCGTGCGCGATTTGTTTGACCAAGCCAAAAAGAACTCCCCGGCTATTATTTTTATTGACGAGTTGGATGCCGTAGGCCGCCGGCGTTTTGCCGGGATTGGCGGCGGACACGATGAGCGCGAACAAACGCTCAACCAACTTTTAATTGAACTGGACGGGTTTGAGAGCAAACAAGGCATTATTTTGATGGCCTCCACCAACCGACCCGACGTGCTGGACCCGGCGCTCATTCGCCCCGGCCGTTTTGACCGCCATATTTCCGTCCCGGCGCCTGATTTAAAAGGCCGCGAAGAAATTTTAAAAGTGCATGCCAAAAAAGTCAAACTCAATGAAAAAGTAGACTTAAAAACGGTTGCCAAAGGAACCCCCGGTTTTGTAGGGGCGGACCTGGCCAACGTGGTGAACGAAGCCGCTATTTTGGCCGCGCGCGCCGATAAAGATTCGGTCGAGCCCGCCGATATGGATGAAGCCATTGAACGCGTCATTGCCGGGCCGCAAAAGAAAAGCCGTATCATTTCTAAGCACGAGCTGCAAGTCATTGCCGCGCACGAAGTGGGCCACACCCTGGTCGCGCGTTTGACGGACCATTCGGACCCGGTGCATAAAGTGTCTATCATTCCGCGGGGCCAGGCGCTTGGTTATACCTTGCAGCTGCCCGTGGAGGATAAATTTTTAGTCAGCAAGTCCGAATTTAAGGACCGCTTGTGTATTTTGCTAGCCGGCCGCGGAGCCGAAGAAATTGTATTTGGCGAAATTACCTCCGGCGCCAGCGACGACCTCAACAAAGCCATGGCCTATGCCCGTAAAATGGTGATGGAACTGGGCATGAGTGAGAAGTTGGGGCCGATTGCCCTGCCCAGCGGTGAAGAGAGCGAAGTGTTTTTGGGGCGTGATATTTCCCGCCATACCACCTACTCGCCGGAATTGGCTAAAGTAATTGACGAAGAAATTTTAAATTTAATCCGCTCCTCATACGCGCGCGCCAAAGAAATTATTTCTTCCCACCGCGCTGCGTTTGATAAATTGGTAACGGTCTTGTTAGAAAAGGAAGTGGTAGAGGCCAACGAGATTGACGAAATTCTAGGCCTTAAAAAGCCGGAAGTGCAAGAGGAAACCTCTGCCCAACAATCTGCCGATGACTTGGCGAAGCAAACGGCTGCCAAACAAGCCGGACCGAAAGAGCCGGCCACCCAGGGCGATTTATTTGACATGGAAGGAAAATAACGGCGTCTTATACGCACAAAGGATGTGAATATGGGAAAGTATTTTGGAACAGACGGCATTCGCGCAATAGCGGGTGAATTTCCGCTCGTAGATGATTTTATTACCAAGTTAGGCTATGTGGCTTTGGCTAAACTCAAAGAATATGCCCGGGCCGAAAACTTAAAACCGCAGGTTATTATTGCACAGGACTCGCGCGCCTCGGGGCCGCGTATTTTGGACGCGCTGCAGCGGGGCATCCGTGCCAGCGGGGTGAACGTCATTAGTATAGGCATTTCCCCTACGCCTTCTGTGGCGTATTTGGTTAAAAAGACCGGCAGTTTGTGCGGGATTGTGATTTCTGCCAGCCACAACCCGGCCGAATTTAACGGGATTAAATTTTTTACCAATCACGGTACCAAACTGCCCGAGGAATTGGAAAACGCCATTGAAGCCGAAATTGAGCAACTAACGTCCGTACCGGCGCCCACCGGTGTATTTAGCGAAAGCCCCGCCTTGGTAAAAGATTACGAACGCTTTTTAATGTCCACTGTGGATAACAATTTGCTCAAAGGAACTAAGGTGGTATTGGATTGTGCCAACGGCGCCAGCTATAACGTGGCTGCCAACGTATTTACCGGGTTGGGGATGCAGGTGACCATTACCGGTGCCAAGCCCGACGGTACCAACATCAACAAAAATATCGGGGCCTTGCATACCGATTTTATGCAGCGTTTGACCGTGCGCGAACAAGCCTATATGGGTTTTAGTTTTGACGGCGATGCCGACCGCGTGATTGCCTCAGACGAAAAAGGCCGCCAGTTGGACGGAGACAATATCATTGCATCTAGTGCGTTATGCATGAAGCAAGCCGGCAAACTTAGCCACAACAAGGCTGTGCTGACCGTGATGGCCAACCTGGGATGTATTAACTACTTAAAAGAAAACGGAGTGGACGTAGAACTGACGTCGGTGGGGGATAAATATGTATCCCAGGCGTTGGAAAAAGAGGACCTTTCTATCGGGGGGGAAACCTCGGGCCATATCATTTTCCGCGAGTTTGCCAACACCGGCGATGGCATTTTATCTGCGCTGCAATTTTTACAATTTGTTAAAAAATCAGGTAAACCCGCCAGCTGGTTTTTGGACCAGTGGCACAAATATCCCAGCCGTCTTAAAGCAGTGGCGGTTACTTCCAAACCTCCGCTGGAAAGTTTGGACGGCTTTTTACCCGCAGTGGCTCAAATTGAAAAAAACATGCATGGCAAAGGCCGGGTAGTGGTGCGCTACAGCGGCACGGAACCCAAGCTGCGTATTTTGGTAGAAGGGCAGGAAGAAGAAATGGTTTGCCGGGTATTAGATGAAGTAGAAAAATTGTACCAACAAAAAACGGAGGTACGGTAATGTCTTTGAAATTAGGTGTCAATATCGATCATGTAGCCACGTTGCGCCAGGCGCGCCGGGCCCCTTACCCGGACCCGCTAGATGCCGGCGCCATTGCCTTGTGCGCCGGGGCTGATTTTATCGTGGTGCATTTGCGCAAAGACCAGCGGCATATCAATCTGAAGGATGTAGCCGCTTTGTGTAAAATGTTTCCTAAGCAAATCCATTTAGAATGTTCCGCCAGTGATTTTGGTCTGGCCGCTGCGCTTAAATATAAGCCCTACTCGGTGTGTATTGTGCCGGAACTTCCTGGCGAGGTTACTACCACCGGCGGGCTTAAGTTTACCCCGGCCCTGCAAAAGCGGCTGCACGGGATGATTGAAAAACTACATAAAAAACATATCCGTGTGAGCTTGTTTGTGGATCCGGTGGCGGCCGACTTGCGTATTGCCGCTAAACTGGGGGCGGATGTGGTAGAATTATGCACGGCAGCGTATAGCGAAGCCAAAACGCAAAAACAATCGCAAAAATTGGTGCAAGAATTGGCTTTGTCAGCCCTGCTGGCCCAGGAGTTGGGGCTGGAGGTGCACGCCGGGCACGGGCTGGATTACCACAATGTGCTGGCCGTAGCGGACGTGGGTGGTATTAAATGTATGAATATCGGTTTTGCCATTATTACACGTTCTTTATTTACCGGTCTTCCTGCCGCTGTGGAAGAGATGAAAAATTTACTCTAGGGGGCTTTTATGTGCGGTATCATTGGATACGTAGGTGAAAATAACAGCACTTCCTACATTATTAACGGGCTTAAAAAATTAGAATATCGCGGTTATGATTCGGCCGGTATTTCTATTTTGCAAGATGATAAAATTGTTACGGTGCGTTCCGTCGGTAAAGTGGCCGAATTGGAAAAAGCCGCCCTGCAAGTAAACCCGCAAGGGACTACGGGCATCGGGCATACGCGTTGGGCCACCCACGGCCGCCCCAGTGAGGAAAATTCCCACCCGCACCGGGATTGTTCCGGCGAACTGGTAGTTGTGCATAACGGGATTATTGAAAATTATTTGACGTTGCGTGATAAACTCAAAAAGCTCGGTCATACCTTTAAAAGCGAAACCGATACCGAAGTAATCGCACACCTCATTGAAGAAAATTTGGCCCATACCCGCGCGGCCAACGATGAGGAAAAACTTTTAAAAGCCGTTCAAAAAACCAACGGCCAGATTGCTGGCGCGTTTGCCATTGGGGTGATGTGGGCCCGCACGCCGGGGATGCTTATCGGCGTCAAAACGCAAAGCCCACTGGTGGTGGGCTTGGGCAAAAAAGAAAACTTTTTAGCTTCGGACGTGCCTGCCTTCTTGCAGCACACCAACAAGGCCCTCTTCCTCGAAGACGGCGAAATGGTCGTTTTACGTACGGATGGTGTCACATTATTTGATGCGAGCGGCAAAGAGAAAAAAGTAAAAGCCACCAAAATTTCGTGGGACCAAAAAACCGCCGAAAAAGGCGGATACGCCCACTTTATGATTAAGGAAATTTACGACCAACCCCAAGCGCTTGAAGACACTTTGCGTACGGCGCGCACGGACTTTGCCAAACTGCTGGGCGTGGATGAAAAAGCGTTGCGCGCGCTTCGCAACATCCACATTATTGCTTGCGGTACGGCGTACCACGCCGGGCTGGTTGGTAAATACTATTTGGAGCAGTTGGCCGGCATCCCCACCAGTGTGGACTTGGCCAGCGAGTACAAATATCGCACCATCCCTCCCTTTGAAAAGACCTTAGCCATTGCCATTAGCCAATCGGGCGAAACAGCCGACACCATCGGCGCTATTAAAAAAGCCAAAAAGTTAGGCTTTGGCACGTTAGCTATCTGTAACGTGTTAGGTTCTACGCTCACCCGCGTGTGCGACGGCACTTTCTTTACCCACTGTGGGCCGGAAATCAGTGTCGCTTCCACCAAAGCGTTTACCAGCCAAATTACTTCGCTTTTCGCGCTGGCCGCTTGTTTAGGTAAAGCCAACGGTCACACCAGCGAGGCAGATTTTGAAAAATACGCCAAAAATTTAGTGCGTTTGCCCAAAGACATGGCACAAACCGTTAAAATGGAGTATGACGTGCGCCACCTAACGCGCAAAATTTACAAAGCGGACCGGTTTATCTTTTTGGGCCGCAACGTAAACTTCCCCATTGCTTTGGAAGGGGCCCTTAAATTGAAAGAAGTTTCCTACCGCAGCGCCGAGGGTTTTGCCGCGGGCGAAATTAAGCACGGGCCTATTTCTATTATTGACAAAGGGACCCCGGTCTTTATGCTTATGCCGCAAGGCGAGCTGTTTGAAAAAATGCTTTCCGCTTGTCAGGAGTGCCGTGCCCGCGGGGCTTACGTAGTGGCTATCACTACCAAAGGGGGCGAAAAGCAAGCCAAAGAAGTGGCCGACAAAGTATTTGTGGTGCCGCAAACCGACGATTTGCTGCAGCCCATTTTGAATGTAGTGCCGTTGCAATTTTTAGCTTATTGGATTGCCAAGCGCCTGGGCTGCGATATCGACCAGCCGCGCAACTTGGCCAAAAGCGTTACCGTAGAATAGACGGAAGGGCCGATGTTCCCTATTTTGCAAAGTCAAGTCAAACAACATTTGCCCCGGCGCCCGGCAACGGCGCACAAGGGCGATTTTGGCCGCGTATTGGTGGTGGCCGGTTCGCGCACGATGTGCGGGGCCGGGTTTTTGTGTGCCAAAAGCGCTTTAGCGGCGGGTGCTGGGCTGGTGTATTGGGCTTTGCCCGCTAGTATGCAGCCCTCGTTTGCGGCGGCCTTGCCCGAAGTGATTACCTGGCCGCTGCCGGAAACACAAACCGGCGAAATATCTTCAACCGCTTGGGAGCTTTTCCCGGAACTTTGCCAACGTGTCCGTCCTTCTTTACTGGTGGCGGGCCCTGGGATGGGAGAAAGCCCGCTTTTACCGCTGCTTTTGCAAAACAGTTCACTGCCGCTCATTGTGGATGCCGATGCCCTTAATGCACTTTCCCGCATGGCGGCTTGGCACACATCCTGGCCGAAGGAACGCCCGGCTATTTTTACGCCGCACGGGGCCGAGATGGCGCGCCTTCTTAACAGCCCCATAGCGAAGGATGAACCCACCCGTCAGGCCCAAGTGGAAAAATTGGCGCAGCTAACAGGCGGGGTATGTTTACTAAAGGGGGCGCGTACGCTGGTGTGTGCAGGCGCGGAGCTATTTGAAAACACAACCGGCGGCCCGGCGTTAGCCAAAGGCGGGGCCGGGGACGTATTATCCGGTGTGATTGCCGGATTGTGGGCCCAGTTAGGGACGGCGCAAGGGTTTTCGCGCAGTACCGCTTTTGAAGCGGCGTTGTGCGGGGTGTATTTGCACGGCCTGGCCGGGGATTTAGCCGCCCAAGCCAAGGGTCCCTACAGCGTGTTAGCTACCGATTTATTGCATTTTTTGCCTTCCGCTTTTGTAGCCCTGGCACAAGGGGACTAAGTGCTGCTTATTTTTGACCTGGACGGGACACTTCTCAATACCATTGACGATTTGGCGGCGGCCGCTAACCACGCGTTAGCGGCTTGCGGTTTTGCACCGCGCAGCGTAGAGGAATGCCGCAATTTTGTAGGCAACGGGGTAGCCAAATTGTTGGAGCGTGCCTTGCCTGAGTCTGCCCATACTCCCGAAAATTTAGCCCGAATGCGCACTGCGTTTTTTACTTATTACGACGCGCATTTATGGGACTATACCCAGCCGTATGCGGACATGAAAGAAGTGTTGGAGAGCTTACAAAAGCGCGGGGTCAAATTGGCGGTAGCCTCCAACAAATACCACGCAGCTACGCAGCGGCTTATGGCGCATTTTTTCCCGCAAATTTCGTTTGCCGCCGTGCTGGGTCAGCGCGAGGGGGTGCCCCTTAAGCCGCATCCGCAAATCGTGCAAGACATTTTGTCCGCAGCACAGGAAACAGCCGTGCATACCCTCTACGTGGGCGATAGCGATGTAGATATGCAAACCGCCCAAAACGCGGGTGTGAAAGCGTGCGGGGTAACGTGGGGTTTCCGCCCGCGCGAAACGCTGGCCGCGTATCAACCGGCTTATTTAATAGATAAGCCGCAGCAGTTGTTAGATTTGATATAATAAATTAGCTTATTTTGTAGGAGGAATTTTTACAGAATAAAATAACAATTTAAACTGTTTTTGGAACCGTACTTAGGGGCGGTGTGTATTGTAAAATACGCCACAAAGCCAAAGACAGTCGTTTAAGGCATAAAATAACGGACCTTCGAAACCCGTTGTTTTATGCCGAGTGTTTGCCGTTTTTACAAACGGCAAACCACGGCTGTTATGGCGGGTTACTTTGTGGCAATCCGATATAATAGCCGTTTTTATATCGGGAGGAACAAAATAATATAAGAGGAAAAACAAATGAAAAATAAAAAAGCGTTTACGCTCATTGAGTTGTTAGTAGTGGTGTTAATCATTGGTATATTGGCGGCGGTAGCCGTGCCGCAGTATGAAAAAGCAGTAGAAAAAAGCCGTGTCACCCAAGCGTTAACCTTCCTAGATGCTATTTACAAGGGCTATCAACTCTGTGTACTGCAAAACGGAGAAGATATGGAAAAGTGCGGAATAGGCGACACGGAAAACTTAGAGACCAATAACCTGCTCGTGAATATGGACATTGAACTGCCCGGGGAATTATTGACAGGAGATGATTGCGAAGACGGAACGGTATGTGTAAAAACAAAAGACTGGGATTTTGGAAGTGAAATTGATATTTGGTATGCTAACCGAATCAAAAACGGAGAATATAAATATAATTTAGCACTCTATCTGAATGAAGAACGTAACGGAAAAATTGAGTGTTCTGGCGGAAGTGTCTGTTCTTCTCTATGTGGAAGCAATCCTTGTTGGTTAAAGTAAAAAATTCCGTCGTATGTCCTAAATATCAAAACACCCCCTTACACAGCTAAAGGGGGTGTTTTTAGAATTGTTTAAAAGTTTTTATTTAATTATGCCACAAATAAAACACGACAATGGCAGCCGCCAATACCCAACGGTAATACACAAATACATCAAAACTATGCGTTTTGATGTATTTCATGAGCCCGCCAATGACCAAGAGCCCGCCTACAAACGCGCTGAAAAATCCCCAAAACAAGGGCGCGTTAAAATCGGCGGCGGACAATTTGGTCACTTCCAGCAAAGCCGCCCCGGCAATAATGGGAGTGGAGAGTAAGAACGATAACCGGGCCGATGCCTGGCGGGACATCCCTAAAAATAACGCAGCCGTAATCGTTACCCCGCTGCGCGATACACCGGGCATAATCGCCAATGCTTGGGCGCATCCTACCAAAAACACGGTCATAAAAGGCGCGGTAAAAATATCCGGGTCTCCGTTGGCGGCTCCTGTTTGTTTATCGGCAATCCACAAAAAACAGGCAAATAATGCCAAACATGCCGCAATCATGAGCGGATTGCGGAACACATTTTCGGCCCAATCATTTAGTAAGAATCCGGCCAAACCCGCGGGGATAGTGGCCGCCACCAAGTACCACAATACCCTCCCGTCTTTGCTTTTGGGGTGAGAAAGACCGTTTTTAATGAGAACCACCCAATCGTTGGCAAAATAAATCAGCACCGCCAACAAGGTGGCTGCGTGCAACATAACGTCAAAGGCAAGCCCTTGATACGTTTGTCCGCTAAAGTACGGCAACAATACCAAATGGGCCGAGCTGGAAATCGGCAAAAATTCGCCCAACGCTTGTACAAGCCCCAACAAAACGGCACTTAAAATAGTCATAAATACTCCAATACGGTTTGATTATGTTTTCTTAAAATGCAATAATACAAGTACCCCTTATTTTACTATTTTTAGTCTGTCTATGAAACTATATTATGCCCATTATCCCGCTTTGGAAGATGCCCTGGTGCGCTTTGTCAAACAGCAGCGCAGCGGGGTGGTGGATAAATGGCTGGTCATTTGTGCCTCGTCCTTGATAGCCCGGCGGTTGCAAACGCGCCTGGCGCATGAATTAGGGGCGCTGGCCAATATGCACTTTATTACCGGGGGAACCCTGGTGGGCAAACTGGATAGCGAAGCTCCCGGCCCCACTTTGCCGCTCTTGCCGCAAAATCACGTGCGCGATTTTTTAATCCAGGAAATTTTATCCCGACCGGGGCTCAACCGCTATCCCCTTTCGCGCGGGCTGGTGCAAGCCGTTAAAAGTGCCTTGCGGGATTTGGCTGACTCCCTAGTACCACCGGAAATTTTGGAAGAACATCTGCGCAGTATGCCCGATTACGTACTGGAAGAGGACGGCGGGCGCTTTGAGTGGCTGGCACGGGTATACCGGGCCTATAGCGAATTGGAAAACAGTTTGCCGGGTTACCGTTCCTACCAAAACGCGTTTGAGCGGGCGCTGGGGCAAGTAGAAAATTCTGCCTACTTAAAAAGTTTTTCCCACATTCTTATTTACGGGTTTTACGATATGCCCGGGCGACAGTTGGAGCTATTAAGCCGGGTACGCAATTTATACCCCGCCGTGGTGTTTGCCCCGTACGAAAAACACCCGGCCTACCGGTTTGCCCAAAAGTTTTTTGAGACCAACTGGCTAAGCGGGCCGGGCGCGCAGGATGTAAACACCCCAGCAACGGGGGCGTTGGGCAGTGCCGCGCCTTTTCTATTTGCTGGCAGCGGCAGCGTTGCCAATTCGCACGTTACCATTACCAGTGTTCCCAATATGCAAGGGGCCGTTTTCTACACGGCAAAAGAAATTTTAAAGGCGCTGGCTGCCGGGCAGAAGCCGGCAGATATAGCAGTTTTTGTGCGCACCTTGGAACCGTACCAGGACGAAATCCGCCGCGTATTTGCCCAAAACTGTCTGACGCTGGACGGTTCGTTTACCTACCCGTTTACCCATTATGCACTGGGGACGTTTTGCTTGAGTTTATTAAACATGGCCCGGGACGGATTTTCGCGGGAAACCATGCTTTCTATTTTTTCTTCTCCGTATTTTAAACAAGCCCACAAAAATCAGTGGCGCCGGGTGGTGCAAAAAAGTGCTGTCCGGCGGGATTTGGCCCAATGGCAGGATTTGCTGGATCCCAGTAACCCCACTGCAGCCGAGGTATTGGCCTGGCTACGCCCGGCGGCCCAAATACTGACTGCCCTGGAACAACCCCAACCGTGGGCATCCGGGGCGCGCGCGGTGTGGGAGTTTTTGCAAGCCCAAGTGGACCCTACTGCCTTTGAAGGAAAAGATGAAGAAATTTTCCGGGCCATTCAAAATACATTTGCAGAATTAAACGCCTATGCGGCGTTGCGTACGTCTTGCCGGGAGGGGGAACTGGTCCGTTTGGCGATAGAGGCTTTACGTTCGCTTACGTTTAACGAAGGGCAGCCTGTACCCGGCGGTATTACGCTTACCGATGTCGTGCGTGCACGCGGTTTGCAATTTAAAACCGTTTTTCTTTTAGGGCTTAATGATAAAGAATTTCCACTCCTTACGCCGGAAGACCCCCTCTTGCGCGATTATTACCGTACGCAACTGCGTGACACTTTGGGCTACTGGATCAATGCCAGTTTGGACCGCGGGGACGAAGAAAGATTGCTTTTTTACGCGGCGGCCACCGCGGCTACACAAACGTTGCACGTGTGTTATGCCCGCTTTGGCCAGGACGGCAAACCGGCCGTTCCTTCCGTCTATACGGCCGAGTTGGCCCGTGTGTGTGAGCTTAATTTGCAAGCGGCCGATGCCCCGCGTGTGAGCGGGCGCCTGAGTGATAGATTATCCGCTTACCCGGTGGATTTCCTGACCCCCAAAGAGGTTTCCTACCGGTGTGTATTGGGCCCGCATCCGCTGCAAAATTACCGCCAAGCCGGGCTGTTGGACAGTAGCAAAGAGCGTTCTTTGGCCGCTGCCCAAGCCTTGGTACGCCCCGGGGCGCTGGGCGCGTATGACGGTGTTATTCAAAGCGGCCCGGCTGTCTTTGCGCGGGAAAACGCACGCGGTTTTTCACCTTCTGCACTGCAGGAAATGGGGGCGTGCCCGCTGAAATACTTTTTTAACCGTGCCTTACGCTTGGGGGAACCCGAAGAACCGGCCAGCCGTCACGTACTGGCGGCCGATCAACGCGGGAGCGCTTATCACGAAGTGCTGCACGATTTTTACCAAACCCTTTCCCAGCGGGGGCACTTTTCCCTGTCCGAGCAAGAAGCTGCCGTACAATTAGAGCGCAGTTTGGCCAAATTTTACACGCCGCTTTCTTATAAGACATTTGGTATTTACCCAGTGGTATGGGGAATGATTTTAGAGCATATCCGCCAAAAATTGACCGCTTTTGTGCAGCAGGATGTGAAACAACTGGGTTCTTTTACCCCGGCTATTTTTGAGCAGGAGTGTACCTTGAATCCCAGCCCAGCCTTGCCGTTGCGCTTGTACGGTTATATAGACCGTGTGGATGTAAATGTGGCGCAAAAACAGTTTTACGTTGTAGATTATAAATCCACCCGCAAGGGCTCGTCCGATTTAGCCAAAGATCTTTTTACGCAGCTTACATTGCAGCCTTTTGTGTATGTTCTTATGGCGCAAAGCTTGCCGCAGCTGCAAGGTTACCGCTCGGCGGGGTCTTGTTTACTTAGTATTGCTACGTACAACAAACGGGAGTTATCTGTTTCCCAATTTGAAGAAGTTTATCCCAAAGCCTGTGCATTTTTAATGCAATTAGCCGGGCTGATTCAAACCGGGACCTTTTTTATCAGTCCGTCCGAACTATGTGCCTATTGCCCCTATGGACTGTTATGCCGCCGGGATGCGTTTGTCCCCCTGATGCGTGCACGCAAAAGTGTGGCCAGCGTCCGTTTGGAGGAGGCCCGCCAATGATCCACGAAGACCGCACCCGTGTGCAAACCCTGTTGGGGGTCAATATGGTGGTGGAGGCCGGCGCCGGAACCGGCAAAACCACGCTGCTTATTGACCGGTTATGTGTAAGTGTTCTGTTGCAGCACACGCCGGTAGAAAAACTAGTCGCGCTCACGTTTACCGATAAAGCTGCGGCCGAAATTAAGACCCGTTTTATTTTCAAGCTCCAACAACTGGTGCAGGCCGTGCGTACCCAGGGGACCGACCGCACCCTGGACTTGCTTCGCACACATTTTGCAGTCAAAGAAGAAGAACTGGTTGCCCGCGCTGAGGAAGCATTACTGCGTTTGGACCGGGCCAGTATGGGTACGATTCACAGTTTTTGTGCGGAAATTTTAAAAATGTTCCCGCTGGAGGCGGGCCTTTCCCCATTGGCGCAAATTGACAGCGGGTACAAAGCACAGCAATTGTTTGACGTTTATTGGAACCAATTTTTAGATGGGGAATTGGGGCTGCAAGCTGCGCGCGCGGCGGATTGGAAGCGGGTGCTGGCCGAAATTTCGCTAGACGATTTACAAGCCTTTGCCCGGCAATTATGTGCCGTGAAAGCAGTGGCGTATGATTATTACAGCCACCGGCGTTTACTGGTGGATCAATGCAGCCAAAAGGCGGCGCGTTTGCGTGCGTTGTACGATTTCTATGTGAAACCGGGCAAAAAACCCCGCAACGTGGAAAAAGCCCTTTTGTGGGCGGCAGATAGTTTGCAACGTACGATATCGTTTTTGCAGTCCCGTTCCGTACCTCCGGCTGCGGCGGACGAGTGCCCCAACCTGTCTTTGTGTAAGGATTGGGACGAGGCTGATTTTGAGGAAGCACGCGGGCTGATTGGCTTTGCCCAAAAAGTAACTCCCGAAAATCAACAATTATTTTTAGCCGCTTATCACTTGGTGGAACCGTTGGCCCAGCGCGTGCGGCAAGCCTACCGCGAAGAGGGTGTGCTAAGTTTTGACGATTTGATTGTAAAAACGCGTGATTTGCTGCAGCACAACTTATACGTACGCCGGGTACTCAAAGAAAAATTTGATGCGTTGTTTATTGACGAATTTCAAGATACCGACCCGATACAGGGCGAGTTGCTGCTCTTTTTAGCAGAGGAAAAATCGGGCACGGCTTCGCGCTGGCAGGAAGTACGTTTGCAGCCCGGCAAGTTGTTTGTGGTGGGGGACCCCAAGCAGTCCATTTACCGGTTCCGCGGGGCGGATATTACCGCCTATGAGTTGTTTACGGATTTGATTTTAAAACAAGGCGGCGAAAAGTGCTTCTTGCAGACGAACTTCCGCAGCCAGCCCGCCATCATCCAACTGGCCAACCAGGTATGCACACGTGCCATGGTGCAAGAGACCGCTTTTCAGCCGGCCTATGTCCCTATTTTTACCGATAAGTCCACCCGTACCCCCGCGGTGGAATGGTTGTTTGTGCAGCCTGCCCCGCAAGGCAAACCCACGGCGGATGATTTCCGCCACAATCAGGCAGAGCAAATTGCCCGGTGGATTGAAGAGCAAGTGGGTGTATTTACCTTGCAAGACGGGCGTAAGTTGGCTTACAGCGATATTGCCCTACTC
The DNA here is from genome assembly GCA_947170005.1 of uncultured Elusimicrobium sp. Classification (GTDB taxonomy): domain Bacteria; phylum Elusimicrobiota; class Elusimicrobia; order Elusimicrobiales; family Elusimicrobiaceae; genus Avelusimicrobium. The sequence continues at coordinate 10,078 of CAMVRX010000008.1, read as the reverse complement.
ACTCGGGCTGGCACCACCTCGCACATTTATACCAGTGCGTTGCGTCGCCATGGGATTTTATTTCATACGCAAGCGGACAAAGATTTTCTGCGCAAACAAGAAATCAACGATTTGATATTATTCTTACGTGCGGTGGCAGACCCGGAGGATAAAATTGCTTTGGCCGGTGTACTCAGAAGCCCTTATGGCGGGCTTACCGACGAACAGCTCTACCAAGTTGCGCAAAGCGGTTTTTCGCGTGAATTCTTGGCGCATCATCCGCAAACGGCAACCTGTATGTCCCAGCTGGAGCGGTTTAACCGTTTGGCGGGGCGTATATCGTTGCCGGTACTGGTGGAAACCATTTTACAAGAGACTTTCTTGCCCGAAGCTTGCGCCGCCGCTTACGAAAAAGAAGACGTTTTGGCCCGTCTGGGCCAGTTTGTAACGTGGGCGCGTGCGTATGAGGCCCAAGGCGGGGGGAGTTTATTATCTTTCTTAACGCAGTTGCAAACCCGCGTGGCCGAAAACCCGGAATCTTTTGGGATATTTTCCGGCGACGAGTCCGCCGATGCGGTGTCGCTATTGACGGTTCATAAATCCAAGGGGCTGGAATTTCCGGTAGTAATTTTGGCCGATGTTTCACGCAAAGAAACGGTTTCTTCGGCTCCGCCACCGGCCTATTTATTTTCCTGGCAGTACAATTTGTATGGTTTGCGCGTTGGCAAGGTGTGTGATGTGAATTTAGCTTTTTTGGAAGAAGAACAAAAAAAGCACAGCCGTTGTGAAGAAATCCGGATACTCTATGTAGCTTTGACCCGTGCCAAAGAAAAACTTCTCTTGGTGGGGGACGGCCGCTGTGGGGCCGAAAAAGCAGCCGCTGCGTTTGTGGCGGCGGGTGTTTTTCCCCAGGGGGGAGATACGGTTTTATCTTTGGAGGATATCCCCTTGCCGGTTCGGTACTTGGCTTACCAAGCTCCGCGTGAATTTTTGTACCAGCAACGTGCTGCCTCTCTTGCTGCCGGGCACGATATGGCCGGGCTGGATACGTGGCAAGCTGCATACCAAGCCCGCCAGCAGGCCTATACGTTATTAGGGGTCGGGGCGCAAGTGGCGGCGGCCCCCAGCCGGTTGGCCGCTTCACGGTTGCTGACTCAAGAGCAAGAGCAAGGGGCCGAGCTGGGCACCGTGTGCCACCGCGCGCTGGAGCTATGGCTAAACGGCGCAAGGCATGAAGTAGCGGCCATATGTGCGCAAGCAGCCCAACAAGCCGGGGCCCCTTCGCGCGCCCAAGAAGCCGCCGCTTTGGTGGGGCCGTTTGTAGCTTCACCTATTTTTGCCCAAATTGCAAATGCACGGTTGCTGGCTTGTGAAATGCCTTTTACGGTTGCGTTGAACGATTTGGAAGTGCAAAGCGGTGTCATGGACGTAGTGCTGCAAACCGCGCAGGGGATTTGGATTGTGGATTACAAAACCGACCGGGTATCCCCCGGCCAAGAACAGGCCCTGTTTGATCAAAAATACCGTACCCAATTATCGGCCTACCGCCAAGCCGCGCAGCAAATTTTCCCCGGCAAAAACGTGCGTGTAAGTGCGGTGTTTGTGCGTACGTTTGCCGTCATAGAGGGATAAAAGTTACAATATAGAAAACGAAACAGGAGAAAATATGTTTGATAAATTAGGACAACTCAAAGATTTATGGAAGCTCAAAGGCCAAATGGAAGAGCTCAAAAAGCGTATGGATGCCATGGTCATCAAGGCCGAAAGCCCCAAGCACTTGGTGGAAGTAACGATGAACGGCTCCATGGAAGTCAAGGAAGTGCGGGTGGACGCGTTGGCGAAGAACTTTTCCGAGGCTGAACTGGGCGAAGAAATCAAAGCCGCTTTCAACAAAGCCATTCGCGACACGCAAATGATGGCAGCCCAAGCCATGGGTAATAATTTTGGGATTCCCAATGCCTAACCCATACCAAAACAAAACGATTGCCGTGTTTGGGGTATCGCAAGACCCGGCCAAATACGGGTACAAAATTTTTCATACACTGGCCCAAAAAGGTTTTACCGTCTATGGTATTAACCCCAAGGGCGGGCAAGTGGACGGCCGCAATTTGTACGCTGCCTTGGCGGACGTTCCCGGCCCGGTGGACGTGGCCGTTATGGTTATCCCTCCGGCGGGCTTGCTGAGTGCCGTGCAAGCGTGCAAAGCCAAAGGCGTCAAAGAAATTTGGTTCCAGCCCGGCGCACAGGAAGACGGTGCGTTTGTGTGGGCTACGGCAGCCGGCTTAACAGCCGTTAATGCCTGTTTTATGGCCGAAAACGGCCTTTGGTAATATGCGCTATTGCCGCTTGGGAAACACCGAACTAAACCTTTCTGTGGTAGGCCTGGGCGGTTGGGCGCTGGGCGGCGGGTACGATTGGGGAAGTATTGATTTTACCGACGTACAAAATACGGTTTGTGCCGCACTGGACAGCGGTATCAACCTAATAGACACCGCCCCCGTTTACGGCAATAGCGAAGAAGTACTCGGCCGCGCCTTAGCCGGCCGCCGCCGGGAAGTCATTTTATCTACCAAATGCGGGCTCATAAAAAACGGTTCGTGGACCGACCACGACTTGCGCCCGCATACTATTCAAACCCAGCTGGAAACTTCACTTAAAAATTTAAAAACCGACTACATAGACGTGTATTTTATTCACTATTTGGACCCGCGAGTCCCCTGGCAAACCGCGTTGGAAACGTTGGTTAAACTCAAAGGGCAAGGCAAAATCCGCTCTATTGGTGTGTGTAACGTGCCGTCAGCAATTTTGGAGCCCATGGCCGCCACCGGGCAAATTGATTGTGTACAGGATGAGCTTTCGCTGCTTCGTCCTCAAAAAGGGCTTGCGGCATTGCGTGTATGCCAAGCGCACTGCCTGGGTTTTATGGCTTACGGGCCGTTGTGCGGCGGCATTTTGAGCGGCAAGTACAAGCAAGCGCCTAACTTGCGCCGGGCTGATGCGCGCAATTATTTTTATAAATGCTACCGCGGGGAGAATTTTGAGCAGGCTAAGCAAACCGTGGCGCACGTAGCAAATTTGGCCGCGCAAAAAGGCGTTTTCTCCTCGCAAATAGCCCTGGCCTGGGTGTTGGCGCAAAGGGGGGTAACGTGCGCACTGACCGGGGCGCGTACCCCGCAGCAAGCACAGCAAAATGCGCACGCAGCCGAATTAAATTTAAGCGCGGAGGAACTATGCAGCTTGCAGCCCTAGAAACGTATTTAACCACATTGCTGCCCAAACTGGGTGTTAATAAGCAGCGCGAGCTGGTGCGCCTGATGTATGAGATTGCCAAGCGCGACCAAAAATCCCCGGCGCAAATTTTACCGCTTGAGAAAAATTTAAATTTTGAACGTGCCAAAAAAATTCTACTTGCGCAGCGCTACCCGGTTAACTATAAAACCGCCCGCAAGGACCAGTTTTATTTGCCCAAATTGGAATTGGACCCCGCGCAAACGGCCGATTTAACCCCGCGTTCTTTCTCGCCCAAAACCGTTTACATAGAAACCTCTGTAAAAGACACTCCGCTGGCCGCACGGGTGCGCCGCGCTTTCCCGCAAGCCGTTTTCAAAGAAACCGACGGTAAAACCCAAGTGGGCAGCCCGTATTTTTCCAAGCGGTTAGATACGCTGCTCATTCACCGTGAAAAATACGATTTCTTAAAACCCTGTCCGTGCAGCTGCGGTTCGGCGGGGTGCGGGTATAATTTAATCAATTTGGGCTTTGGCTGCCGCTTTGAGTGTGAGTATTGTTTTTTGCAGCAATATCAAAATTTGCACGCCGTGCTGTTGCCCGCCAACGTGGACGAATTTTTGGCTAAAATTGACGGAGCCTCCTTTCGCACCGGTCCGTTTGACCGTCCGCGCATCGGCAGCGGGGAGTTTACGGACTCGCTCGTTTTTGACGATATCACGCAATACTCCGCGCAAATTGTGCCGTTTTTCCGTGCGCGGCCGCATTTGCAATTTGAGTTTAAGACCAAAAGCGTAAACATTGGTGGCTTGCTCCAAGCGGGCGGCGCGGAAAATGTAGTCGTGTCGTGGTCCGTTAACGCCGCCCCGATTATCGACTTGGCCGAGCACTTTACCCCCCATTTAACGGCCCGTTTGCAAGCCGCGTGCGAGGTGGCCCGCGCCGGGTACCGCTTGGGTTTTCACTTTGACCCGGTGGTCATTTACGACGGCTACCAGCAAGATTACGCCCTCACCGTGGAAGAAATGGCAGACACCCTCCCGCACGACAAAATTGCGTGGATTAGCGTGGGCACCTTGCGTTTTAGCCGGGAACTTAAAAAACAAATTGAAACCCGTTTCCCCGCTAACACCCTGTTGGACGGCGAATTTCTACTCGATTTTGACGGCAAAATGCGCTATAGCGAGGGTCAACGCCTGGAGGCGTACCGTTTCCTGGTGCCGCTACTGCGCAAGACTTTCCCCAAAGCCGTGGTGTATTTGTGTATGGAAGACCCGCACATAGCCAAATTGTTTTGAAATTATGTTACAATAGAAATGTAGTATTAAAAATTTGATCTGTTTTTGGAACCGTATATAGCATACGGTAAGCCGTTGATACGTCAAGGCTTAGTTGCAGTCCGAAAGCAGCCATTTAGGCAAAAATAAGGAAAGGTAGCTCCTGGAATTATTTTTGCCGAATGCTTACTATTTTAAGAATAGTAGGTTACGGCTGTAATGGTAGGGTTTACTGCAACTAACTCGGCTATTGTAGCCGTTTTTGCGTGTGTTCTCCAAAGGCAGACAAAAGGAGAATAAACATGACACAAAAAAGTACCCGGCGGGGTTTCACGCAAATCAATTGGGTAGGTCAGGCACTGCCTGACAATGCCCCGGCTAAGGGGCATCTTCCTGATTGTCGCATATCTTACCTTGCGGGAAAGTTCTTGCATCAACAGCAACAAACGACCGGATGTTCCTATCGGAACATTGTCAGGCAATGCCTGACCTACAACGGCAACAACGCACCCCTCACCTGCCCTTCGGGCATCCTCTCCCTCCGGGGGCGAGGAGGTACGACCAAAGCATTTACCCTTATAGAGCTTTTGGTGGTTGTTTTAATCATTGGTATTTTGGCGGCGGTAGCCGTGCCGCAATACCAAAAGGCTGTGGAAAAATCCCGCTGGACGGAATGGATGTCTACTATTAATGCTTTGCATAGAGAAGCCAACCTGGCTTTTTTAGAAAGCTCTTTAGATAATTCTTATGAAATTTGCCAAGAATTTGAGGGATTTACTGGTGGATCTTGGGAAGGAGAAGAAGAGGAGGACCCTACCTACGTGACAGACAAATTTAAGTATTGGTTAACAAATTGTGGGAAGGATGTAATAAGCTTGGATACATATCGTATATCCACAAACGATAATGTAGAAGTATATTTTTACGGAGATGGTCATATGGATTTTTACGTAGCGGACGATGTCAGCGGATTTATATGCGCCATGCTTATAGCTACGTATGGAGAAAACCTTGTAGATAATTGCAATTAGTTAGTCTATAAATTGTACTTGTCTAAAAAACCCCCGGCGTTAAAGCCGGGGGTTTTTGCACAAATACAAACTTTAATCAAACCGCAGCATATCGGTATATTCTTTAAGGCGTTTGTTGATAACCGGCTGCGTCAGCCCGGCCAGGCGCACCACGCTAAACGACTCAATGGTAAACGAAGCCATCACGTTACCAATCATCATCGCGCGCTTAATGGCGTGCAAGCTGTTCCAATTTTTTAGGCTCGCCAAATATCCGGTAAACCCGCCGCCAAATGTATCGCCCGCGCCGGTGGTGTCGTGCACGTGTTCCAAAATATACGGCGGCAGTTGGGCAATCCCTTTGTGGCTTACCAGCATGGACCCGTTGGACCCCAGCTTAATAATCACGTATTTTACGCCTTTGCCTAGCAGCCATTTGCCTGCTGCAATTAAGTTGTAAATCCCGGTCAGTAGGCGTGCTTCGTTTTCGTTCAAAAACAAAATATCAATTTGTTTGATGACTTTAAGTAGCGCCTCTTTTTTGGAAGAAATCCAGTAGTTCATGGTATCGCACGCCACCAAACGTGGGTGCTTGACTTGTTTTAAGACGGAGAGCTGCAGTTCCGGGTCGATATTGGCCAAAAAAACGGCCTTGGCATTTTGCTGCTCTTTGGAAAGCACCGGCTTAAAATCTTTAAATACATTTAGGTCCGTAAATTTAGTAAATGCCGTGTTAAAATCCGCGTCGTAGCTGCCGCCCCAGTGGAACGTCAGCCCGTCTTTGATTTCCACGCCCGAAATATCCACCCCGCGCCTCACAAACGGTTCGCGGTATTCCTGTGTAAAATCAGTCCCCACCACGGCCACTACGGCCGGTTTGGCAAAGTAGCTGGCGCAAATGGAAGCATAGCTGGCCGCCCCGCCCAGTACTCGCTCGGCACGGCCGTTGGCGTTTTCAATTGTGTCAAAAGCAACCGATCCAACGACTAACACTTCACTGTTTTTCACGGTTTACTCCAAGAATGTTTTAATTTCCACACGGTTGTTAAAATCGTCCAAAAACGCTTTTTGGGCGGTTTCCATTTTGGTATCCATCAGTGCGGCGGCAAAGTCCTGTTTGTTGGCCTCAAAATCTTTCAAGTTGCCGTTTTGCACTTGGTAGGCATATTTAATTTCTTCCGGCGTGAGTTTATAAAAAGAGTAGAGCGTTTGGCGGAAGCGGTTGGCTAGTTTATCGCGGCGCAGCTGCTCTTCAAACTGCGCGGGCGTTACCCCGGCGGAAGATTTTAAGGCATACTCATACGCAGCTTTATCAAATTTCCCTTCCGGCGCAAACCATGGGGAAGTTTTAATGTCATAAGCCACTTCGTAATCGGCCACCCACAGCCCGGCTTTTTGGGCGGCTTGGTTCAAAATTTCCTCGCTTACCAAAGAAGAAAGCACTTGCTGTTGAATCATTTTTAAAAATTCTTCGTTCACTTCAATACCCTGGCTGCGCAAACGGTTGGCTTGTTGGTCGCTCAAGCGGTACAAATCCCGGTAGGAAATTTTGGCACGTCCCACCGTGGCGGCCGTTAAGCTGTAGTTGCTGCGTGAATAGGCATCCAAGCCAATGTAAATAATACTGCCCAAAAAGAAGGCCAGCGTAATAACAAGGATAGATTTTTTGTGTTTAATGAGAAAAGATATCATAATTTCACTCCGTTAATTATCGTCTTCGTCCCCGGCGGTTTGTTCTTCGCCAATGGTGCAGCGCCCGTCAATGCGGCCGCCTTCTTCCACAATCATTTTTTTGGCGCGGATGTCGCCGGTGATAGAGGCCTTGCCCAAAATTTCCAGCATTTCGGCGCACACGTTGCCTTCAATGGCGCCGCCGCAGACGACAATTTCAGCCGTTACGTCGCCCACAATTTTGCCTTCGTCGCCCACAATCACGTGGCGGGCATTATCCACCGAGCCTTCCAGCGTGCCGTCCACCCGCAGGGAGCCTTGCACATTTAAGGTGCCCTGAAAGTAACATTCCGCACTGACGACGGAAAAATGCTCGCCGGAGGAAAAATCAGCATCTTTTTTCAAAAATCCCATAGGTTTTTTCTCCTAACTTATTTAAAATAATTGCGCGGATTGACGGCTTGGCCGTCTTTCCACACCTCATAATGTAAATGCGTTCCCGTGGAGCGCCCACTAGAACCCATTGTAGCAATTTTATCGCCCCGTTTCACCACGTCCCCTGCTTTTACCTGTGCCCCCGCCGTATGCGCATACAGCGTAGAGTACCCCAGCCCATGGTCTACCAAAATGGTTTGTCCAAAGCTGGGCACCCAGCCGGCGTGGCGCACCACACCGTCCGCTGTAACGACGATAGGGCTGTCGGGCTTGCCGGCAAAGTCTACCCCGTTGTGGCGTTTGGAAGTACGGTGGCCAAACGGGTCCAGGCGGTAGCCAAAGTTGGAACTGATTGGCGCGCTGGACGGCCGGATGGAGGGGGTGGAGTGCAGCCCTTCTTTTTTGTTGGCAAAGTACCAGGCAATCTCCTGAAAACTGGCCAACCGGGTTTTGGAACTGTCTTCCAGCTCGTCAATATATTGCTCAAATTCGTCCACGTCCATATCTTTTAAATCGCCCGAAAAAAGCTGGGCGGCGCGGTCATCGCGTTTGGCTTTTTCTTCTTCCCAATTTTTAGGTAAATTGATAAATTTTCCGCCGGGCATTCCCAGCATTTGGCGCATTTGCATGTCGGTTGTGTGGGTGAGCTCAATGTATTTGCGGCCGCGCTCCAACTCGTCGGCAATCAGCTTCATTTTAATACGCATGAGGTTGTTGTCGGCCTTAATCATGTTGTAATCATATCCGCGGATAAAAAACAGCAGCCCGCCCCCGGTAATAAGCAGCCAAATGAGCAGCGCGGCCAAGATGGTCAGCCGGCGCAGCTTAAACTTGGTGCTGCCTCCTCTGCGCGGCATGATCAGCACGTCCACCCGTTCCCCCAGGAAACTGGCTAAAGTATTGATAAATTTACCCATCTTTTGTATTCTATCATATATAACCCCTTGGGGGAAACTACAAAATAGGAGAAATTATGAAGAAATTAGTAGCTTTTATGGCCGTAGCCGTGCTGGCCGCGGCTTGTATGCCCAAACTGCCGGAGTTGCCCAAAATGGTAACGCTCAAATCGGCCGAACTACCCGTGGTAGCGGAGGAAAATGTACTGTGGCAAGCGGATGCCTACAACGGCAAACCGGTGCTGGTGGTATTTATGGGTTCGTGGTGCCCGTGGTGCAAACGGACCATGCCGGCCTTGAACGCTTTGAATGAAAAATATGCCGGCCAGGTAGAAATTGTGGGCGCGTTTATGGACGCCACCCCCGGCCCGGTGCGCGATGCCGCCAAAGAACACGGCTTTAAAGTCAAAGCCCTCTACAATGCCGGAGAGTTGGCCGAAGGCATGGGCGTGAGCGGACTACCGCACACGATGCTGTTTGATAAACAACACCGCCGTGTACAAGAATGGGAAGGTTTCCGCCCGGACATGGAAGAAGTAGTAGCGGTGGAAATTGACAAGTTGGTAAAATAACTATTTCCCGGTGAAATTATATTGGGCCCCTCATTGTGAGGGGCCTTGTTGTGTATATTGGTTTTATTCACGTATCCCTAACACTTGGCACCAATTTGTGTTGTCGTCATAATTTTCACAGAATATTTCTTGAGATTCAAGATTAAAAGACAGAGTGTATTTTTCTCCCCAGGGTTTTCGTCGTGCACCAACTTGAAACTCATCAATGCCAAAAGCAAAATCTTTAGTGGAGGGACCGCAAAAGAAATCGTTGCAATCATCATCTGGTTCTCCGTCAATTTCAATGTTAGCCAGTGAAAATAAATCATTTCCCGATCCGTCCCCCTGCCCGCAAGTACAAGTATCATCGTCTTGTCCGTGTTCTAATAGACAAAGTTGTTGCTGGTCTCTTAGTGCCTTCAAAAGTGTAAGGGCTTCGGTTGCCCGGCTTTTTTCTACGGCTTTTTGGTATTGCGGCACGGCTACGGCTGCCAAAATACCGATAATCAACACTACTACCAACAACTCAATAAGCGTAAACGCTTTTTTATTTCTTTTCATTTTTAATTCCTCATTTATTTTTTCGGTTACTGAGCGTTTACATAATAAAACGGCCACTATGATACAGCCCAGTAACTGACCAAATCATAATAGCCGTGGTCTGCCACCCTTGCGGGCGGCAAACACTCGGTACAAACCAATGGGCCCATCGGTTTGTACCTATTAACGACTGATTTTGGCGTTACTGTAGCTTTTGATATACTCAAAAGCTATCCGTATTCTACATACGGTTCCAAAAACAGAATAAATTTTATATTTTACCCCTGGCGGGGGATGAATAGTACCCTCCTGCAAAAATATACCATATTGTAGCAAAACCTACTAAAACAGGGCAACCATTTGGCAGCGTATACAAAAATATGGTATAATGAATTATCAATTTAAGCCGGGGTGCTGGAATTGGTATACAGGATAGTCTCAAAAACTATTGCCCGCACGGGCTTAAGGGTTCAAGTCCCTTCCCCGGTAAA